>NZ_JBHYMS010000025.1:0-95567 GCF_042743185.1 Inquilinus sp. NPDC058860
GCGCAGCGCGTTGGCGGCGACCACCGACGGCACCCAGGCGGTGCTGACGATGCCGTCGACATCGGCGGCATGGGCGGCGAGATAGGCGTTGATCTTCTCTTCCGCCGGCTCCGGCGCGTCGATGTCGGCGATCACCTGCACGACCTGGGCGCCTTCTTCCTTCGCCGCCTTCTCCACCGCGTCGATGCGCAGCTGGGTGTTGGGGTCGACCAGGAAGCCGGTGACATGCAGGATCCGCTTCTTGCCGGCCATCGCCTTCAAGAGCTCCTTGGTGCCGAGATAGGCGGAGTTGCCGACGTCGGTGCCCAAGCAGAACTGCGCTTCGGACGGGTCCTTCAGGCAGCCGGCGGTGGCGATCACCGGGGCGCCGCTATCCGCCAGCTCGGCCACGGTGCTGACGCTGCCGACCGGGTCGCCGGGGAAGACCAGGAAGGCATTGTAGCCCTGGGTGACCAGGCTCTCGAGCAGCTGGTTCTGGGTGCTCAGCTCCCATTTCTGCGGCACCTTGTAGTCCGCGGCGGCCAGCTTGAAGTCGCGGGCGGCGTCCTTGCCGGCCTGCTCCCAGGCCGAGAAATACGGGTGCGGGCCGCCGGGTACCAGGGCGACGCGGGTGTCGTCGGCGGCAGCTGCGCCGGCCCCCGCCAGCAGCGCCAGACCGGCCAGAATGGCCCTCCGGACATGTCGGGACATCAGATCCTCCCCAAGGTTTCTTATCGGGTGCCGTCCAAGGCGTCAGCGCACTTGAACGGCGCAGCGGAACGCTAGTATCCAAGTGTGCAAGGCGCAATCGAATTGTGGCTCTTCCGGCCGAACAGGTCGGACAAATGGCCGGGGACTGCGCCGTTCGGGAGAGAGAGATGCCGATCGCCGCACCAATCGAAGGACCGCCGATCGCCGCCGCCGAGCCGGATGAGGCATCGGGCGGGCTGCAGGCGATTCGCCTCCGCCTCGACCGCCGCCTGCCGGTCGCCGACCAGGTGCACGAGGCGTTGCGGCACGCCATCGTCGGTGTCCATCTGCTGCCCGGCACCCCGATCAGCGAGAACAGCATCAGCCGGCAGTTCGGCGTGTCGCGCACGCCGATCCGCGCCGCGATCCAGCGGCTGGCGGAGGAGGGGCTGATCGACGTCTATCCGCAGCAGGGCAGCTTCGTCGCCCCGATCCGGCTGGGCGGCATCGGTGACGCGCATTTCGTGCGCCGGGCGCTGGAGGTGGCGGTGCTGCGCGAGACGGCGGAGATCTGGACCCCGGCGATGAGCGCCGCAGCCCGGGCGGTGCCGGCGAAGCAGCGGCTGCTGCTCGAGGCCGGCGACACCGACGGCTTCCACGCCGCCGACGAGGAGTTTCACCACCTGCTGATGAGCTTCGCCAACCGCGAAGGGGTGTGGACCACGATCCAGACCGCCTGGACCCGGCTGGCCCGCTTCATGCGGCTGTTCGGCGGTCCGGACCGGCTGCCGCTGGTGATCGAGGAGCACCTCGCGGTGATCGACGCGCTGGATGCCGGCGACGCGGCGGAGGCCGAAGCACGGCTGGTCTATCACATGGACCGCGCCTTCGTGCTGCTGGACCAGCTGCCCGAGCGCTACCGCCGCTACGTCGTCGACTGAGGCGGTCATCGGCCGCCGTGCCGGCTGCGGTGGACGATGACGCGGTCCAGCGCCTCCCAATCCCACTCGATGCCTAGCCCCGGCTTGTCCGACGGGATGGCCCGGCCGTTCTCGATCCGGATCTCCTCGGTGGTCACGAGGTCGAGCTGCGGGATGTATTCCAGCCAGCGGCTGTTCGGCACGGCGCAGCACAGCGGCAGGTGCAGCTCCATCAGGAAATGCGGGCAGACCGGCACGTTGAAGGCCTCGGCCATGTGCGCGACCTTCAGCCAGGGGGTGATGCCGCCGATCCGGCCGACATCGACCTGGACGATCGAGCAGGCGTCGCTCTGCAGGTAGTCCTTGAACTGCGAGAGGCTGTACATGGATTCGCCGACCGCGATCGGCACGCTGGTCGACGCGACCAGCCGCTGATGGGCGCGCACGTCGTCGGCGTGGATCGGCTCCTCGAACCAGGCGATGCCGACCTCCTGGAAACTGCGCACCCGGCGCACCGCCTCGTCCAGGGTGAAGCCCTGGTTGGCGTCGGTCATGATCTCCCAGTCGTCGCCAACCTGCTCGCGAACGGCGGAGAGGCGGCGCATGTCCTCGGCCACATGCGGCCGGCCGACCTTCACCTTGGTGCCGCCGAAGCCCCGGGCCTTGGCCTGCAGCGCCTCCTCGACCAGCGCCGCCTGGTCCAGGTGCAGCCAGCCGCCCTCGGTGTAGTAGAGCTGGATGCTGTCCTTGGCGCCGCCGGCCAGGCGGTGCAGCGGGATGCCGGTGCGGCGGCTGCGCAGGTCCCACAGCGCCGTGTCGATGGCGGCCAGCGCGATCGAGGTCAGGGCGCCGACCGTGGTGGCGTGGACGCGGTAGAACAGGTCGGGCCAGATCCGCTCGATCTCGTCCGCCTCGCGGCCGATCAGGAGCGGCGCCAGATGGTCGTCCAGCAGCCGGGCGACGGAGGAGCCGCCGGTGCCGATGGTGTAGCTGTAGCCGGTGCCGACGGCGCCGTCCGCGTCGGTGATGCGGACCATCGGCGTCTCCTGCAGCTCGAAGGCCTGCACCGCATCGGTGCGCTTGACCTTGGGCTTGAGGTCGGCCTGCAGGATCTCGACGGAAACGATCTTGGCCACGGGGGATGTCCTCTGCGGTGATGGGATGCCGGTCAGGCCGGCTCGTCGGCCGTCCAGCCGTCGTAACGCTGCCAGGAGGCGCGCAGGTGCCGCTCCAGGGCGCCGGCCGCGCCGTCCTCGTCGCCCGCGGCGATGGCGGCCAGGATGGCCTGGTGCTCGGCGATCACGGGGGCGATCTCCTGCGGCACCTTGGCGAACAGCCGGGCGTGGTGCAGATGCGGGTGCAGGTCGCGCACGCTGCGGGCCAGGATCTCGTTGCCGGTGCCGTCCAGCATGGCCTCGTGAAAGGCCTGGTCGGCCTGGTTGGCGGTCAGGTAGTCGCGCGCCTTGCGGCCCATGCGGCCGCGCTCCATCGCCGCCAGGCTCCGCCGCATCCGCTCGATCGCCGCTGCCGGCCGGCGCCGCGCCATCTGCCGGGCGGCCCAGCCCTCGGTCAGGATGCGATAGGCCAGCAGCTGCTCGAACCAGTCGCGCGACGGCACCGGCGCGACCGAGAAGCCGGCGAAGGAGGAGGACACCACCAGCCCGTCCGCCGCCAGGCGCATCAGCGCCTCGCGGATCGGCGACGAGCTGACATCCAGCTCGCGCGACAGGGCGTCGATGTTCAGCCGCGCGCCGGGCTCATAGACCCGGTCCAGGATGCGCTCCTGCAGCACCTGCACGACCTGGTCGGTCAGGACGACGCGGGAGATGCCGGCCTTCTGGGACATCGCAACTCCTCCCTCAATCCCGGGCGAAATAGCGGTCCGGCCGGGATGGAGTCAATCGTACATCATGGATCGTGCACGATTTCAGGTGCGTTGGGCGAGGCCGGATCGGTGGCAGCTGCCAGCCGCCGGAACCAATCCCTACAAGGGCCCGCCCATCGGATTCCGGAACGCGACCGATGCGCGGGCCACCAGCCTGGTCGGAATCACCATGTGGCGCGCGGGGCCGCCAAATCCCTTCAGCCTCGACACCAGCAGCTCGGCCACCGCCGTGCCGAGCTGATGGACCGGCTGATCGATGACGGTGACAGGCGGGCTGGTGACGCTGGTCCAGTCGGCGTCGTGGAAGGTGATCAGCGACAGGTCGTCCGGGATGGACAGGCGGAGCCCGCGCGCGACCTTGAAGATCTCGAGCGCGATCAGGCTGTCGGACGCGAGGATGGCGGTCGGGGGCTCGGGCGACTTCAAGAGGTTCGTCGCCAGCGTCCGCGTCTCCCCGCGCCCGTTCGCCCCGAGCCAGACCGATCGTCCGGGCGCGGGGATCCGGGCCGTCTCGCATGCTACCAGAAAGCCTTCGATGCGGTGCCGCACGGAGGCGGTGTGGATGTCGGCGAGGTCGCGATAGGTGTGCTCCGGCGTGTCGCAGGCGGTGACGTAGGCGAGGCGCCGATGCCCATGCTCGATCAGCAGGCGGGTCGCGGCCTCGGCCGCCTCGCGGTCGTCGACCGTCACCGTATCGACGGCCAGCTCCGGAATGGCGCGGTCGAGCAGGGCCAGCGGCCGGCCGGAACGCTGGGCATCCCGCAGATGATCGATCTCGCGGGATCGTGACGGGGCGACGATCAGCCCGTCCACCCGCTTGGCGACCAGGGTCCGGATGGCGTCACGCTCGGCCGCGATGTCCTCCCCGGAATTGGCCAGGATCACCGTGTAGCCGGCGGCGCGCGCCACATCGGTGATGCCGCGGACGGCGGCGCTGAAGAACGGATTCTCGATGTCCCCGACCACCACGCCGATGGCGCCCGACCGGCCCGTCGTCATGCTGCGCGCCAGCTCGTTGGGCCGGTAGTCGAGGGCTGTCGCCGCCGCGAGCACCTTCCCGCGCACCGCATCGCTGACGACGCCGTAGCCGCCGAGGACCCGGGCCGCCGTGGCCTTCGAGACACCCGCCGCCCGGGCGACGTCGGCGACGGTGACGGACGGCTTCGCAAGCGGGAACTGTTCCATCGGGCTGCTCTACAGGAGAGATTGACGGCCGGTCAACGCGGCCTTAACAATTCCGAAAAGAGACCGGTCTCATTAAAACGGAGACCGGTCTCTCAAGGAAAGAGATCGGTCTCAGTGGCCGAAAACGCGAGTCCGGCGCTGCGGCCGGGCATGGGCAGGCTGACGGAACACGCAACGGAGGGAGACATGAGGAGATTGGCGGGAATGCTGAAGATGGGAGGCCGGGCGCTTGCCCTCGCGCTGGCTCTGGGCGGCTCGCTTGCGGGGCCGGCCCTGGCCGACTCCAATGCCTATGGCCTGATCGACCCTAAGGTGATCACTGTCGGCACCATGGGCGACGCCAAGCCCTACACCTTCATGACGGCGGACGGTCAGTTCACCGGCTTCGACATCGAGCTGTTCCTCAACGTCGCCGAGCGGATCGGCTTCAAGAAGGACCAGGTCGTCTTCACCGGCCAGGAATTCTCGGCCCTGATGCCGTCGGTCGCCAACGGCCGCTTCGATGTGGCGGTGGCGGCGATCGGCACCACCGAGGCGCGCAGGAAGACGGTCGATTTCTCCGACGGCTATCTGGCCGGCTACCTGTCGGTCCTGACCTCCGACCCGAAGGTCAGCGATGCCGGCCAGCTCGCCGGCAAGCGGCTCGGCGTGGTGCAGGGCACGCTGCAGGAGATCTATGCGGCCAAGAATTTCACTGCGACCGACCTGGTGAAGTTCCCCGACAACAACTCCGCCGTCGTTGCCCTCAACAACGGCACGATCGACGCGCATTTCCTCGATTACGAGGCGGCCAAGGACTATGCCGGCCGCTATCCCTCGCTGAAGGTCGCGATCAACGTCCCCAGCTTCGACGCCCCGGCCGGCTTCGTCATCCGCAAGGGCAACGACGCGCTGCGCACCGCGCTGAACCAGGGGCTGCACGCGGCGATGCAGGACGGCACCTGGAAGACCCTCTACCAGAAGTGGTTCCCGGGCTCGCCGATGCCGGACCAGTACCTGCCCCAGAAATAGGCCGAACCCTGCCCGGCCGCCGCGGCCGGGCAGGCTCTCCTGCCGCAGACGACCCCCGAAGAAACGGCTCCGCATGGACTGGATCGAAACCCTGCGCCGCAGCTTCCTCGACTGGGAGGCGATGGGCGAAGTGCTGCCCACCATGATCGCGGTCGGGCTCAAGAACACGCTGATCCTCGCCTTCGCCTCGACCGTGCTCGGCATCACCATCGGCATGGCGCTGGCCATCATGGGCATCTCGCGCTCGCCCTGGCTGCGCATCCCGGCGCGGATCTACACCGATGTCTTCCGCGGGCTTCCGGCCATCGTCACCATCCTCCTGATCGGGCAGGGCTTGGCCCGGGCGGGGCGGGAGTTGTTCGGGCCGTCGCCCTATCCGCTCGGCATCCTCGCCCTCGGGCTGATCGCCGGCGCCTATATCGGCGAGATCTTCCGCGCCGGCATCCAAAGCGTCGACCGCGGCCAGATGGACGCGTGCCGGGCCCTGAGCATGAGCTACGGCCAGGCGATGCGGCTGATCATCGTGCCGCAGGGCATCCGGCGGGTGCTGCCCGCCCTGGTCAACCAGTTCATCGGCAATGTGAAGGATTCCAGCCTGGTCTACTTCCTGGGCCTGCTGGCGTCGGAGCGGGAGATCTTCCGCATCGGCCAGGACCAGGCGGTGGTCACCGGCAACCTGTCGCCGCTGCTGCTCGCCGGGATGTTCTACCTGCTGGTCACCGTGCCCCTGACCCATCTGGTCAACTGGATCGACACCCGGCTGCGGGTCGGCCGCAGCCTGTCCGGGGCGGGGACCAGCGGCCTGGTCGAGGTCGGCGAACTGAAGGGCGCCGCGAGCGGCGGCGAGGCGGAGATCCGCTTCAGCGGCGGCAGCCTGACCGTGCGCGGCCTCGGCATGGCCTATGGCGAGCATGAGGTGCTGAAGGATGTAGACCTGACCGTGCGGGCCGGATCGGTCACCTGCGTCATCGGCCCGTCCGGCTCCGGCAAGTCGACCCTGCTGCGCTGCCTGAACCGGCTGGTGGAGGTCAAGGGCGGCGACATCCTGCTCGACGGCGACAGCATCCTCGGCATGAAGCCGGACCGGCTGCGCCGCCGGATCGGCATGGTGTTCCAGCAGTTCAACCTGTTCCCGGACCACACCGCGCTGGAGAACGTCGCGCTGTCGCTGACGCGGATCAAGCGCATGCCGAAGGCGGCCGCGGAGCGGATCGCCAAGGCGCGGCTGGCCGAGGTCGGGCTGGCCGGGCGCCAGCACCACCGCCCGTCGCGGCTGTCGGGCGGCCAGCAGCAGCGGGTCGCGATCGCCCGGGCCCTGGCGATGGAGCCCGAGGTCATCCTGTTCGACGAGGTGACCAGCGCGCTCGACCCGGAGCTGGTGAAGGGCGTCCTCACCCTGATGGCAGAGCTCGGCCGGCGCGGCATGACCATGGTGGTCGTCACCCACGAGATGGGCTTCGCCCGGCGGGTCGCCGACCAGGTGGTCTTCATGGATGAAGGCCGGGTGGTCGAGGCCGGCCCGCCCGAGGCGATCTTCGACCGGCCGCAGAGCGAGCGGCTCAAGCGCTTCCTGGCGGAAGTCCTCTAATCCAGGCGGAAGTTCAGTGATGAAAAGCAAAGTCTCGAACGTCGTCGTCATCGGCGCCGGCATCTTCGGCGTCTCCACCGCCGTCCAGCTCGTCCGGCGCGGCGTGGCGACCGTGCTGGTGAATGACGGGCCGGTCGCGAACGGCGCCTCCGGCCGCTCGCTGTCCTGGCTCAACTCGTCGCGCTGGCGCTCCGACGCCTATCACCGGCTGCGCATGGCCGGCATCGACCGCTACCGCAGCCTGGCCCACCGCCATCCCGATGCGGACTGGCTGCGATTCGACGGCGGGCTGACCTGGGACGCCGACGACGAGAGCAACCGGATCGAGGACGCATATCGGCACGAGGTGTCGCTGGCCTATGACGCGCGGCATCTCGCGGCCGCGCAGGTGCCGGCGGTGACGCCCGGCGTCGCCATCGCCGCGATCACGCCGCAGGGGGCGATCTTCAACCCCGGCGAGGGCTGGGTCGACCTGCCGAGCCTGATCCGCCTGCTGGTGGAGGAGTTTGTGGCACGCGGCGGCCGGCTGGTCACCGAGGCCGGGCCGGCGCGCGTGGTCATCGAGGGCGGCCGCGCCGTCGGGGCGGCGACGGCGCGGGGCGGGGAGGTCCGGGCGGATGCCGTGCTGGTCGCCACCGGCCCATCGGTGCCGCAGATGGCGGCGGAGGCCGGTCAGAGGATCGACGACGGCACCCCGGTCTCGCTGCTGGTCACCACCAAGCCGGTCGGCGCGCCGCTGAAGGCCGTGCTGAACACGCCGCGCGTGGCGGTCCGCCCCGCGCCCGGCGGCGCCTTCGTGCTCGATTCGGCCTGGTCGGAGGAAGAGGTCGAGATCCGCCCCGACGGCAGCTACGGGGTGAGGCAGGAGACCGTCGACGGCCTGCTCGCGGAGGCCTCGAAGGTGCTGGAGGGCAACCCGACGCTGGAGCTCGACCGCACCGGCGTCGGCCGCAAGCCGATCCCCGGCGACGGCGATCCGGTGTTCGGCGAGCTGCAGGCGATCCCCGGCTACTTCGTCGCCTTCAGCCACAGCGGCGCCACGCTGGGGCTGATCGCCGGCGAGCTGCTGGCCTTCGAGATCGCGACCGGCGAGCGGCATCCGATGCTGGCCCCGTTCCGGCCGGAGCGCTTCGGGGCCGAGTCCCGATAGCCGGTCGGGCCAAGGGTCGAAGCCGGCTCAGGCGACCTGCCGCGCCGGTGCCTTGCGCAGCCGCGCCCGCAGATGCGGGCAGGTGCCGCATTCGGCGATCTCCGGCAGGCGATAGCGCAGGCAGCACAGCCGGCGCCAGCGCTTGGCCTCGCCGTCCTCCTCGATCGTCTGGATCGGGTCGAACAGCGGGTTCGGCGTGCCGTCCGGCCGCTCGCGGCTGGACAGCAGCCGGCCGGCCTCCGCCGCCAGGCTGCCGTCCGCCAGCGGATGGGCCGCGATCTCGCCCAGGATCCAGTCCAGATAGACCGCGGCGTTGTTCCAGTAGAGGCGGGGCGCCACCCGCGTGTGCCGGGCCCAGGCGGTGATGAAGGGTTCGATATGGCCGTCGATCAGCCGGTCGAAGCGGCGGAAGGCGTCCGGCTCGTCCTCCGGCTCGCCGTCATGCGCCATGCGGAAGGCGATCGGGTGACCCTCCGGCGCGCGGATCACCGCGATCTCGGACAGGCTGATCGGAAAGCGGCGGCCCAGCAGCAGGCTCGCCGCCGTCACCGGCGGCAGCAGCCGGGCGAAATACCATTGCGACCAGAAGGACGCGACGGCGCGCCGGTCCGCCCCGGGATACTGGCCGGCATAGTCGTCCAACACCCGGTCGATCGCCGCCGGGTCGAGCAGGCTCGGGCCGGGCAGGGCGGGGCGGTCGTCGTCCGGCAGCACCACGGCGTCACCGCAATGGGCCAGGTCGCCGGTGAAGATCGGCCGCAGGATCTCGATCATCTCGACGGGTCGGGAATGCGTGTCATTCTCAATTGGCTATCGCAAACCGACGGCGGCTGCAATCGTGGCGAAGAATGTGTCAGCGACGCCGCAGGTCGCGCCCGTCCAGCGTCACATTGGCGTCGGGGTCGAGGCGCCGCTCCTCGATCCGCAGCTCCGCCGCGCGCTCGATCCCGGCGCGGTGGTGATGGTAGATCTCGACCGCCTCGGCCGGCGTCGGCCGATGGCCGAGCAGGGTGCGCAGCGCCGCCGCCGGCAGGAACACCCGGCCGGCATAGTCGCCGACCTCGACGCCGAACTCGACCGCCTGGCGCGTCTCGTTCCAATCGGCGTCGTCGGGGAAGGTGAAGATCGGGCGGGCCATGGCGCCTTCTACCAGCCCGCGGCGCGGCGCGGCAACGTCAGGCGCTGGTGCACTCGTTCCGTACGGGCGCTGAGAGATGGGGGCTCGCTGACTACCTGGCGGTCAGGAATTTGACGACGTCGCCGTCGAACTCCTTCGGGTTCTGCAGCATGCCGAAATGGCTGACATTCGGCAGGATGTGCAGCTCCGCCCCGGGGATGGTGCGGGCCAGGTACTCGGTGTGCTCGCGCCTGATGCCCTCGTCATGCTCGCCGTCGGCGATCGCGGTGCGCACCTTGATGCCGCGCAGCTGGTCGGCGGTGAAGTCGGGCTGGGTCGCCCACATCTGCGAGATCTGCTGCAGGAAGCTGTCGTACTGGTCCGGCGTCTTGGACAGTTTCTTGTATTCCGCGCCGGCGCGCTCGATGAAGGCGGCGAAGGTCGGGTTCTTGTCGAAATCCGGCTTCAGCCCGCTGAGGTCGGAGTTCGCGCCATAGGCGTAGAGCCGGTTCAGCCGCTCCGGATGATGGATGGCGATGTCGAGGCCGATGATGCCGCCGTCGCTCCAGCCGACCAGGTCGGCCTTCGGGATCTTCAGGCGGTCCAGCAGCGCCAGCACGTCGGACGACATCAGGTCGTAGCTGTAGGGCCGGGCCGAGCGGGTGCTGCGGCCATGGCCGCGGCTGTCGGCCACGATCACCTGAAAGCCCTGCGCGGTGAGCGCCGGCACCAGGCTGCCCCAGTAGTCGGAGTTGGACAGGCCGCCATGCAGCAGGATCACCGGCCGGCCCCGGCCGAACACGGCGTAGTACATCTGGATGTCGTTGACCGGCGCCGCGCCGCTCTCGGCCGGCTTGGGCATCGGCGGCGGCTCCGGCAGGGTCTGCCAGACCTCGGCGGCCTGCGTCGTCAGCGCCGCAAGGCCGATGCCGATCGCGGCGGCGGCGCCCAGCAGGGTTCTTCCCAGACCGTGAAACATGATGGTGCTCCCGGTGACGTGAATTGGGATCGAATCACAAGGAGCCACGATCATATCACCCGGACGATCGCTCCGCCCGATGCGGTACGAGGCGGCGGACGGCATCGATCCCGCCGTCGAGGAAACGGTCCGACAACGCCTTGTCGGCGGCACCACGCGCGAGGATCAGGGCGCCGACCATGGCGGCCACCGCCTGCGGCGCCGTCGCCGGGTCGCCGCCATCGGCCTTCAGCGCCTCCTCGGCCAGTTCCACGAGCCCGTGCAGGCCGCGGGTGAACTCGGTCCGGGTCTCGGCCGGGTGGCGTGCGATCTCCGGCCCGATCGCGGCGGCGACGCAGCCCTGGCCCGGGTGGTCGCGATGGGCCGGCGACAGATAGGTCTCGGCCATCGCCGCCAGCCGCCCGCCGGGCGGGCGGGCCTCGACAAGCTGGCGCATCCGGCCTCGGCTCTCGCCGAACCCCTCGGCGCAGGCGGCGGCCACCAGCGCCTCCTTGGACGGGAAATGGGCGTAGAAGCCGCCATGGGTCAGCCCGGCATCGGCCATCAGCGCGGCGACGCCCACCGCCTCCACCCCGTCCTCGCGGAAACGCCTGGCGGCGGTGCGGATGATCCGCTCCCGCGTCTCCTGCTTGTGGTCCTTGCTGTAGCGCATGCCGGCCTCCGGTCTCCTCGCCTGGACATTGTCTTTTTAGATGACGCTTATAATATTGTGTTCGTCATATCACCATCCAAGGGTCCTCCCATGTCCGCCGAAGATCCCGTCGTGATCGTCGGGTCCGCCCGCACGCCGCTCGGCCGCTTCCGCGGCGCGCTGGCGCCGCTGGCCGCGCCGCAGCTCGGCGCCGCGGCGATCGCCGCCGCCCTGGCCAGGGCCGGCGTCGCGCCGGCGCAGGTCGACGAGGCGCTGGTCGGCTGCGTGCTGCCGGCCGGGCAGGGGCAGGCCCCGGCGGGCCAGGCGACCAGAGGGGCGGGCCTGCCCGACGCGGTCGGGGCCACCACCGTGAACAAGGTCTGCGGCTCCGGCATGAAGGCGGCGATGCTCGGCCGCGACCTGATCGCCGCGGGTTCCGCCGACATCGTCGTCGCCGGCGGCATGGAGAGCATGTCGAACGCGCCCTGGCTGCTGCCGGGCGTGCGCGACGGGCTGCGCTTCGGCCATGGCCGGATCTTCGACCATGCGGCGCTGGACGGGCTCGAGGACGCCTATGACAAGGGCCGGGCGATGGGCGATTTCGGCGAGGCCACGGCCGCCCGCTACGGCTTCGGCCGGGCGGATCAGGACGCTTATGCCGCGGTGTCGCTGCAGCGGGCCCAGGCGGCGATCGCCGCCGGCGCCTTCGTGGCCGAGATCGCGCCGGTCTCGGTCCCGGGCAAGGGCGGCCCGGCCGAGGTCGCGGTCGACGAGAATCCGCGGTCGCTCTCGGCCGACAAAATCTCCAGCCTGAAGCCGGCCTTCCGTCCGGACGGCACCATCACCGCCGCCAGCTCCAGCGCCAATGCCGACGGCGCCGCGGCGCTGGTCCTGGCCCGGCGCTCGGCCGCCCATCGGCTGGGGCTGCCGGTGCTGGCGGCGATCCGCGGCCATGCCACACAGTCCCAGGCGCCGGAATGGTTCACCACGGCGCCGATCGGCGCGATCCGGACGCTGCTCGACCGGATCGGCTGGCGGGCCGGCGAGGTCGATCTGTTCGAGATCAACGAGGCCTTCGCCTGCGTGGTGATGGCGGCGATGCGCGACCTCGACCTGCCGCACGACAAGGTCAACATCCATGGCGGCGCCTGCGCCCTCGGCCACCCGATCGGCGCCACCGGCGCCCGGCTGATCGTCACCCTGCTGGCGGCGATGCAGCGCCACGGCCTGCGCCGCGGCATCGCCGCGCTGTGCATCGGCGGCGGCGAGGCGACGGCGATCGCGATCGAGCGGGCCTAGCCGGCGTAGCGGATGTAACGACTCGCGCCGGCGGGACCGAGACGGCGCAGGCCGATCTTCTCGGCCACCCGGATCGAGCCGGCGTTGTCCTGGTCGATATCGGCGATGGCCGTGACCCCCAGCGTCTCGCGCGCATGGACCAGGACCGGCGCCGCGGCCTCGGTGGCATAGCCGTGGCCCCAGGCCGCGCGCACCAGCCGCCACCCGATCTCGATCTCCGGTCCCACGGCGTCGGCGGGGATCAGCAGGATCCAGCCGAGGAAGCGGCCCTCGGGCGCCTTCGTCCGCACGGTCCAATAGCCCATGCCGTCCGGATAGGCCCGGGTGATCCGGTCTTCGACGAAGCGGCGATGCGCTTCGGGATCGCTCCAGGGCCCGTCGATATGGCGCACGACCTCCGGATCGCGGTCCATGGCCAGGCAGTCCGCGAGGTCCGCCATGGTCCGCGGCCGCAGGGTCAGGCGCGGGGTCTCGAAGGTCGGCAGCACCGTTTCTACCGCGGCAGCGGCTTGGTCTGGCCCGGCGCGATGCCGCCCAGCTGGGTCAGCAGCGCCGGGTAGCTCGGATCGGTCGGCAGCACGACGCGCTGCGACGTCCCGGCCCGCGCCGCGCTGGTCGGACCGAAGCTCAGCACGATCGCGGCATCCGGGCGCATCGTTGCGGTGTCGCCGCCCTGGGCCGACCGCACCGGCGGCGGCATGGGGCTCGCGAAGGTGGAAGCCGGCGCCGGCGTGAAGGCGGTGCTCGGTGGAACCGTGCCCGTGACCACCGGCGGCCCACCCTGGATCACCAGCGGGCGGGACGGCGCCACCGGGTTCGCCGGCAGCGGCAGCATCGGCTGCGGCACCGGCCGCGGCGCTGTGAACGGGGATGCAGCCCGGGGCGCGGCCGGCGCGGTCGGGGCGATCAGCACCTGCTGCGGCGGCTGGGGCTGAGGCTGTCGTTGCGGCGGTGGCTGGAACGGTGGCGGGGCCAGGCGTCGCGTCACCGGGGCGGCCGGCAGCGCCACCGGGGTCGCGAGCGGCCGCAGCGCATCGGGCCCGACGGGCTGGAGGGCGCCCGGGCTGCCGGCCAGCCGGGCGTCGAAATAGGACGCCCTGGCGGCGGCGCAGGGGATGAGCAGGTTGACCGGCGTGCCGATCGCCAGCCGGCCGGCGCTGTCGGGATAGGTTCCGATCACGCCGGTGCTGACCTGGCACGATCCGCGGCCCAGATCGGTGGTGGCGTTGACCTGGAGCTGGACATGATAGGCGGGCGCCTGGGCCACCGCCGGCGATACGGGCGGCAGCGCGGACGCGGCGGCCGGAAGAAGGACCAGGAGAAACGCACGTCTCATCGTCGCATATCCTTCGAAGCCCGGCTGTCCCGATGCCGTGGCCATGGGCACGCGGCTGCGCGGCCGGCCGGGGCGTCACCGGTCGAAATCCGTCAGGCGGAAATTATGCCCTGTCCTGCGAGGCGGAGGAAGCGGAGCGGACCGTGTCAGCCGGCGCCGCGCTGCCGATAGGCCCAGACCGAGGCCGGCGGGATGTTGGCCGCGACGAAGCCGACTCGGCGGCCGGCCAGCTCCAGCTTGTCGCGCGGCAGCGGCGAGGAGAGGGCGTAGGTGTAGAGCACCACCTGCCGTCCCTTCGGCATCACCGAATAGGCCGAATCGAGAATCGCCTTCTGCTCCTCCAGCGTCAGCAGCAGCATTGGGATGCCGCACACCGTGGTGCCGACCTTGCCGACCACCTCGGGCGGCAGGATCTCGGCCAGGCGGCGGGCGTCGCCCTCGATCACATGAATGCCCGGAAAGATGTCGCGCAGGTGCTGCGCCATCTCCGGGTTGATCTCGAGCACGTAGAGGCGATCGGCCGGGACGCCGCGCTCCAGGATGCCGCGGGTGATGGCCCCGGTGCCGCCGCCCAGCTCGATCACGTACTCGTCGGGCGCGCGCACGACCTCCTGGGTCAGCCGGCGCTTCAGGGCGGGCGAGGACGGCGCCACCGATCCCACCTCGCGGGGGTTGGCGAGCCAGCGGCGGAAGAACAGCCAGGGATTCATGTCCGGCCGGTCTTGGCCGGCTTTGTGGTCGGTCATCGAGCAACGGGTCCTTGCGACGTCGAACGGATGGAGGCGTCCGGTCCTCCGGGCGACGAACGCTTGATGCTCCGATCCGTTTCCGATCGCAAGATCATCGCGGATCGCCGGTGCTCCCCGGCGGGCGCGGTGCAGCCATGCCGGCGGCGGGGGGCGAGGGGGCGGCTTGCTGTTGACGGTGCGGTCGGGCGCGACACAAAAGGAACCCGGTTCTGCGCCCAGTGCAACAATCGGTACGGCTCTTCATGACAGAGACAACATTCGGGAGGACGGCCGCGCCGGCCGCCGCCAACTCCACCGGCCGGATCGTGATGGCGAGCCTGGTGGGCACCGCCATCGAGTTTTACGACTTCTACATCTACGGCACAGCCGCGGCCCTCGTGTTCGGCCCGGTGTTCTTCCCGCAGGAATCGGATGCGGCGCAGCTACTCCTCTCCTTCGCCACCTTCGCCATCGCCTTCGTCGCCCGGCCGGTCGGCTCGGCCCTGCTGGGCCATTTCGGCGACCGGGTCGGCCGCAAGGCGACGCTGGTGGCCTCGCTGCTGCTGATGGGCGTCTCGACCACGCTGATCGGCGTCCTGCCCGGCTATGCCGCCATCGGCTGGCTGGCGCCGGCGCTGCTGTGCCTGATGCGCTTCGGCCAGGGGCTGGGCCTCGGCGGCGAATGGGGCGGGGCGGCGCTGCTGGCGGTGGAGAACGCCCCGGCCGGCAAGCGCGGCTGGTTCGGCATGTTCCCGCAGCTCGGCGCCCCGATCGGCTTCCTCGCCGCCAACGGCCTGTTCCTGCTGCTGGCGCTGGGGCTGGACGACGACCAGTTCCGGGCCTGGGGCTGGCGCGTGCCGTTCCTGCTCAGCGCCGTGCTGGTGGCGGTCGGCCTCTATGTCCGGCTGAAGCTGGTCGAGACGCCGGTGTTCCGCAAGGCGATGGAGCGGCAGGAGCGGGTGCGCGTGCCGATCGGCGAGGTGCTGACGCGCTACACCCGGATCACCATCCTCGGCACGCTGGCGATGGTGTCCTGCTATGCCCTGTTCTACATCACCACGGTGTTCTCGCTCGGCTATGGCACCAAGGCGCTCGGCTATTCCCGTCAGGCCTTCCTCGGGCTGGAATGCTTCGCCATCGTCTTTCTCGGCCTCGGCATCCCGCTCTCCTCCTGGCTCAGCGACCGGCTCGGGCGGCGCCCGGTGCTGATCGTCGGCGGCATACTTACGGCGCTGTTCGGCTTCGCCCTGGCTCCGCTGCTGGGCAGCGGTTCGGTGCTGCTGGTCACCCTGTTCCTGTGCCTCGGCCTGTTCCTGATGGGGCTGATCTTCGGCCCGATGGGCGCCTTCCTGCCGGAGCTGTTCCCGACCCGGGTGCGCTACACCGGGGCGTCGCTGACCTACAACCTGGCCGGCATCCTCGGCGCGTCACTGGCGCCCTACATCGCCCAGACGCTGGTGGAGCAGGGCGGGCTCGGCTGGGTCGGCGGCTACATCACCATCGCCGCCGTGATCAGCCTGCTCGCCGTCTGGCTGATCCGCGAGACTCACGACCAGGACCTGAGCCGCGTCGGCGGCGACCGTTGAGAGCGAAGTGCTGACGGGCCCGCGGGCCCGTCAGTGGCTGTGCCCGTACAGCGTCTTCGGGTCCTGCAGCACCGGCAGGTCGGTGTGCCAGGCGCCGTCGCGCGCGACCCGGAAGAAGCAGCTGCGCCGGCCGGTGTGGCAGGCGACCCCGGTCTGGTCGACCCGCACCAGCACCGCGTCGCCGTCGCAGTCCAGCCGCAACTCGACCAGGCGCTGGACCTGGCCGGAGGTGTCGCCCTTGCGCCATAGCGCCTGGCGCGATCGCGACCAATAGCAGACCCGGCCGGTGGCCAGCGTCTCCGCCAGCGCCTCGCGGTTCATCCAGGCCAGCATCAGCACCTCGCCGCTGTCGTGCTGCTGGGCGATGGCGGGGACCAGGCCGTCGGCGTCGAACCGGACCTCGTCGAGAAGCCTTTCCGCGTTCATGCCGCCGCCCGCAGCCGGTCCAGCCCGGCCTCCAGGTCGGCGATCAGGTCGGCCGGGTCCTCCAGGCCGACATGCAGCCGCACGCCGGGCCCCTCGGCCTGCCAGGTGGTGGCGGTGCGGATCTTCTCCGGATGGGTCGGCAGGATCAGGCTCTCATAGCCGCCCCAGCTGGCGCCCATCTGGAACAGCTCCATCCCGTCCAGCATCGCCGCCACCTGGGCGGCGGAGGCCGGCTGCAGCACGATCGCGAACAGGCCGGAGGCGCCGGTGAAGTCGCGCCGCCACAGCGCATGGCCGGGGTCCTGCGGCAGGGCGGGGTACAGCACCCGCGACACTTCCGGCCGGGCCTGCAGCCAGCGCGCGACCTCCAGCGCGTTCTCCTGGTGCTGGCGCAGCCGCACTCCCATCGTGCGCAGGCCGCGCTGGGCGAGGTACAGGTCGTCCGGACCGGCGCAGTGGCCGGACGTCACGGCGAAGGTCTTGAGCTTCAGCCAGACCGGCTGCTCGCGGGCGCCGACGATTCCCATCATCGCATCGGAATGGCCGACCATGTATTTGGTCGCGGCATGGACGGTGACGTCGACGCCATGGCCGAAGGCGTCGAAGCCGAGCGGCGTGGCCCAGGTGTTGTCCAGCGCCGTCAGGACGCCGCGCGCCCGGGCGGCCGCCGCGATCGCCGGCACGTCCTGCACCTCGAAGGTCAGCGAGCCGGGGGATTCGAGATAGACCAGCCGGGTGTTGCCGCGGAACAGCGCCTCGATCCCGGCGCCGGCCAGCGGGTCGTAATATTCGACCTCGACGCCGAAGCGGGCCAGCACCGTATCGGCGTAGCGCCGGGTCGGGCCATAGGCGCTGTCGGTGACCAGCACATGGTCGCCGGCCTTGACGAAGGCGGTCAGCGCGACGTTGACCGCGGCAAGGCCGGAGGAGACGGCGACGGTGCCGTACCCGCCCTCCAGCGCCGTGACCGCATCCTCGAAGGCTTCGCTGGTCGGGGTGCCGACCCGGCCGTAGCTGTAGACGCCGTGCTCGAAGCCGGCATGGGACGCATCCATGGCCGCCACCGTCGGCCACAGCACGGTCGAGGTGTGGTAGACGGGCGGATTGACCATGCCATGGTTCTCGCGAGGGTGGCGGCCGGCATGGGCGAGGACGGTGGCGGGGCGGCGGGACTTGGACATGTCGGTCGCTGTCAGTCGTGGCGGCGTGTGTCAGTCGTCAAACTGACAGGGCCGACATCTTTCGGCCAGCCGGCCGGGCCGGTCAAACCCGATCCGCGCAGGGCCGGCCTGACCAAGCCTGATCGCTGTCCGCCAGGGGACGACGAAAATCGTGGCCGCCTGTCTCCGATGTAACACCCTTCCCCGGTTCCGCGATGAGATGCTCATCCGGCCCGCCGACGATGGACGGGTCGATGCGATGGGAAGCGGATGATGGATATGGATCTCGAGCCGACCTGCCGGGTGGTCGGGGCCGGGGCGCGGTTCACCGGCAAGCAGGCGCTGTCCTACACGCCCGGGATCTCGGCCGAATCGGTCGGGGCGACGGGCATCCATCTGCAGCTCGTCACCCTGCCGCCGGGCGGTCGGGCCAAGGCGCATCGCCACGAGGCGCATGAGACCGCGATCCATGTGCTGAGCGGCGAATCCGGCATGTGGTACGGCGACCGGCTGGAGCAGCATCTGATGGCCCGGGCCGGGGACTTCGTCTACATCCCCGCCGGCATGCCGCACCTGCCCTACAATCCGAGCCCGACAGAGGATTGCGTCGCGGTGATCGCCCGCACCGACCCGAACGAGCAGGAGAGCGTGGTCCTGATGCCGGAACTCGACGGCATCCATCCCTAGCTGCGGGGCGCCGCGCTACTCCGCGTGGTGCTCGATCACCTCGAGGAAGGCGTCGGCGTAGCGCAGCAGCTTGGCCTGGCCGACGCCGGGGATGGATGCGAACTCCGTCATCGAGCGCGGCTTGGCGTGGGCCAGCTCGGTCAGGGTGGCGTCGTGGAAGATGACATAGGGCGGCACGCCCTGCTCGCGCGCCAGCTCCAGCCGCTTCGCCCGCAGCGCCTGGAACAGCGAGGCCTCGGCCGGGTCGTCCGGCAGCGCCCGCACAGTGCGGCCGCCCGACTTGCCCGCCGACTTGCCCCGCGTGGGCCGCTTCACCGCCTCGCGCCGCAGATGGATCTGCTTCTCGCCGCGCAGCACCTCGCGGCAGTCGGGCGCCAGGTGCAGCCCGCCATGGCCCTCGGTGTCGACGATCAAGAGGCCGGCCGCCACCAGCTGGCGGAACACCGACTTCCACTCCGCCTTCGACAGGTCGCGGCCGATGCCCCAGGTGCTCAGCCGGTCATGGCCCAGTTGGCGCACCCGGTCGGTCTCGGTGCCGGTCAGCACGTCGATGACATGGCCGACGCCGAAGCGCTGGCCGGTGCGGTAGACGCAGGACAGCGCCTTGCGCGCCAGCTCGGTGCCGTCGAAGGCCTCGACCGGCTCCAGGCAGGTGTCGCAGTTGCCGCAGGGCTGCGGCAGGACGTCGGAGAAATACTCCAGCAGCACCTGGCGCCGGCAGCGTACCGTCTCGCAATAGCCGAGGAGCGCGTCCAGCTTCTGCCGGTCGATCTGCTTCTGCCGCTCCGGCGCGTCCGATTCGGCGATCAGCCCCTGGATCTTGCCGACGTCCTGGATGCCGTAGGCCAGCCAGGCGTCGGACGGCAGCCCGTCGCGGCCGGCGCGGCCGGTCTCCTGGTAGTACGCCTCCAGGCTCTTCGGCAGGTCGAGATGGGCGACGAAGCGGACGTCGGGCTTGTCGATGCCCATGCCGAAGGCGATGGTCGCGACCATCACCACCCCGTCCTCCTTGAGGAAGCGGTCCTGGTTCGACGCCCGCACCTCGCGGTCCAGCCCGGCATGATAGGGCAGAGCCTCTATGCCCTCGCCGCGCAGCCACTCCGCCGTCCCCTCGACCTTGCTGCGCGACAGGCAGTAGACGATGCCGGCCTCGTTCGGATGCTCGCGCCGGATGAAGGTCAGCAGCTGCTGCCGCGGGTTCTCCTTCGGCACGATGCGGTAGCGGATGTTCGGCCGGTCGAAGCCGGCGACGAAGATGCGGCCGTTCTGCAGCTTCAGCCGCTCGGCGATGTCGCGCCGGGTCGGGCCGTCGGCGGTGGCGGTCAGGGCGATGCGCGGCACGCCCGGATAGCGCGTCGCCAGCATGTCCAGCTGCAGGTATTCCGGCCGGAAGTCGTGACCCCATTGCGAGACGCAATGCGCCTCGTCGATGGCGAACAAGGCCAGCCTGCAGTCGTCGAGCATGTCGAGCAGCCCGTCGGTCAGCAGCCGTTCGGGCGAGACATAGAGCAGGTCCAGCTCGCCCGCTCGCATCGCCCGGGCGATGCCGCGCGATTCGCCCGGCGGCAGGGCCGAATGCAGCGCTGCGGCGCGGACGCCGAGCTGGCGCAGCGTCTCGACCTGGTCCTGCATCAGCGCGATCAGCGGCGACACCACCACGCCCAGCCCCGGCCGCACCAGCGCCGGCACCTGGTAGCACAGCGACTTGCCGCCGCCGGTCGGCATCAGCACCAGCGCGTCGCCGCCGGAAATCACCTGGGCCACGATCTCGGCCTGCTCGCCGCGGAAGGCGGTGTAGCCGAAGACGTCGTGCAGGACGGAAAGAGGATCGCTGGGCATCCCCGCTTATAGCGGCCCGCCGGGGTCGGACCAAATACCGTTTGCGATCCGCCTTTTGACCACAACAGGTTGTGGTTCAGGAGCGATATCGCCTCCAGGCCTGCGAGCGGCCCGGAAGCCTCACGCCGGCGCCAGATCCGGGCTCCCGGGCGCCTCCGTCGGCACCTTCCGGCGCCGCGCCACCATCAGGATGGCGAAGCCGACGATCGTGGTCAGCACCGGCAGCACATACATGATCGGCACCAGCTGCAGCGAATCGCGGGCCATGCCGGCGATGCTCATGGTCGTCGCCTGCACGGCGACGACGCCGATGGCGGCGATCAGGATGCGGCGGCTGAGGCCGCGGCGGTTGTAGTCGCCGCTCAGGAGGACGCCGAGGCAGAAGACGACATAGGCGAAGGGCAGCAGCGGGTCGGTGATGCGCTTGTGGCCCTCCATCACCAGCCGGCCGTAGTTCCGCATGTCACGGGGCGAATTCTGGTCGGGGTACAGCAGGTCGGGCAGGAAGCGTTCCGACGGGGCGCGGTAGCTGCGGGCCAGATCCTCGGCGCCGGGGGTGTTCAGCGGCACGGTGTAGCTGTCGAAGGCGACCGGGTCGACCTTGCCGGTCTTGCGGTCGAGCTGCTGGATCACGCCGTGGAGCGCCACGATCCGCGGCCCGTCGTCGCTGTCCTCGACATAGCCGCGGTCGGCGATGATGGTGACCGGCTGGTCCTCGTTGTCGGTGATATGGACCAGGATGCCGCTGAGATCGCCGGTCACCGGGTTGCGGTCGCGCACGAACACCGTCTTGCTGTCGCCGATGGCGTTGAACTCGCCGGTCTGCAGGAAGGCGGCCGAGACGTCGGACTGGGCCATCGCCGTCAGGTCGCGAAACTCGCTGTTGGCCACCGGCCAGAAATACAGCGTCATGCTGTAGCTGACGCCGGTGATGATCAGCCCCATCAACAGGCCGGGCAGGGCCAGCCGCAGCTGGCCGATGCCGGCGCCGCGCATGACCAGCAGCTCGCCGTCCGACAGCATCCGGTTGTAGACGATCAGGCAGGCCGCCACGACGCCGACCGGCAGCACCGCGATCAGGAATTCCGGCATCGACAGGAAGACCAGCTCGAGGAACAGCCCGACGCCGACGCCGCCATCGACGATCATCTGGATCAGCCGCATCGAGGTCGTGAGCATGATCGCGAAGACGAGAATCACGGTGGCGAGCACCGTGGCGACCGCGATCTGGCGGAACATGTAGCGGCTGAGGAGCGACATGGCGGCACCCTATACACGAGCCCTGACGCGACGGCCATGTTGCCAAGCGTCGCGGCGCTGATCCAGAATGCGCCGTGCCGAAAAGCACGACAAATCAGCGCGCGGCGGCAGCTGCCATGCCATCCGAGGAAACCCAGGGAAGATTCTGAAAATGCTCAAGAATATCGATCCGATCATCACCCCGGATCTGCTCAACGTCCTGGCCGGCATGGGGCATGGCGACGACCTGGTGATCTGCGATACCAATTTCCCGTCCCGCTCGGTGGCGCAGCACACGATGGTGAAGACGCCGATCGAGCTGCCGAATGTCAGCGCCGCCCGGGCGGTGCGCGCGATCCTGTCGCTGATGCCGCTCGACAGCTTCGTCGACCATCCGGCGCGGCGGATGGAGGTGGTGGGCCAGCCGGAGGAGATCCCGGAGGTGCAGCGCGAGGTCCAGGCCGAGATCGACCGGGCGGAGGGCCGGTCCTGGCCGATGGGCTCGGTCGAGCGCTTCGCCTTCTACGAGGAGGCCAAGAAGGCCTACGCCGTGGTCCGCGCCGGGGAGGGGCGGTTCTACGGCTGCTTCCTGCTGAAGATGGGCGTGATCCCGCCGAAGTAGGAACCGACCCATGGCCTCGCCGAAGATCGCCGTCCAGGGCGTGTTCGTCGCCGACCTCGCCTTCCGCGCCGCCCGGCTGCCGGTGATGGGCGAGACCCTGCTGTCGAACGGCTTCAAGCTCGGGCCCGGCGGCAAGGGCTCGAACCAGTCGGTCGCCGCGGCCCGGGCCGGTGCCGACGTCGCCTTCATCAGCAAGCTCGGCACCGATCCGTTCGGCGAGATGGCGCGCGGCCTCTATGCCGCCGAGGGGATCGATGCCGCTCATGTGCTGACCGACCCGGAGCGGCCGACCGGTGCCGCCTTCATCTTCGTCGACGGCAAGACCGGCGAGAACGCGATCATCATCGAGCCGGGGGCCGCGGCAGCCCTGACCGAGGCCGAGATGGAGGCCGCGGCGCCCGCCATCGCCGCGGCGCGGGTCTATGTCGCCCAGCTCGAGCTGCCGCTGCCGGTGGTGCGCCGGGGGCTGGAGATCGCGCGGCGGCACGGGGTGACCACGATCCTGAACCCGGCCCCGGCCATGACCCTGCCGGACGATCTCTACCCCCTGGTCGACTATCTGACCCCGAACGAGACCGAGGCCGAGAGCCTGGTCGATTTCGCGGTCGACAGCGGTCAGCAGGCGGCGCGGGCGGCGCAGGTGCTGCTGGACAAGGGCGTCGGCACGGTGATCGTCACCCTGGGGGCCAAGGGCGCTCTGCTGAAGAGCGGTTCGGACACCGCGCATGTGCCGGCCTTCTCGGCGGGAGAGGTGGTCGAGACCGCCGGGGCGGGCGACGCCTTCAACGGCGGTTTCGCCCTGGCCCTGGCCGAAGGCCGGCCGGTGGCCGAGGCGGTCCGCTTCGGCTGTGCCGTCGCCGGCCTCTCGGTCACCCGCCCGGGCACGGCGCCGTCGATGCCGCGGCGCGACGAGGTCGAGGCGCTGCTCCGCAAGGCCTGAGACTGCCGGCCTCATACGGGCCGGCCTCTGATTGTCATTTTATGCAAATGATCCGAGAATATCCGAGAAATATTGCGGTGATTATTGAGTTTTTTCTCCTGTCCATCTGCATAAATTCTTATTCTTCTCCACAATACGTGATAGCCTCCAAGCAGAGGCTCGAAACCGTCCAAAGAACGGTGGCGTCTGGGGATATCCAATTCCCTGGAGGAGGAGATGATGGCTTCGACAAATTCCTTGGATGGACTTCTGGACGGTGACGGTCTGCTTGGAGGACTGCTGGGCGGTCTTCTCGGCGAGGATGGTCTGCTCGGCGGCGTCCTGAGCGGCGTCGGCGGTCTGCTCGGCGGTGTGCTCGGGGGCGTCGGCGGCTTGCTGGACGGCCTGCTCGGCGGCCTGCTGGGCGGCGGCCTCAGCGGCCTGCTCGGCAATCTTCTCGGCGAGCTCGGCGACGCCGGCGGCCTGCTCGGTGAGCTGCTGACCCCCGACCTGATCGGCGGCGTGGTGTCCGGCCTGCTCGGCAATCTCGGCGGCCTGCTGGGCGGGGCGATCGGCGGCGTGCCGGTCGGCGACCTGCTGGACGGGCTGTTCGGCGATGGCGGCCTGCTCAGCCCCGACGGGCTGCTCGGCGGCCTCCTGGGCGAGGACGGGCTGCTGACCCAGCTGGTCGAGGTGCTGCAGGGCTCCGGCGACCTGGTCGGCTCGCTGCTCGGCCCCGACGGGCTGCTCGGCAATCTTGTCGACACGGTCGGCGGCCTCGCCGACGGGCTGGTGAGTGACAACGGCCTCGTCACCAGCCTGATCGGCGGCGTGCTCGGCGATGCCGGCGGGCTGTTCGACGACCTGACCGTCACCGGCATCATCGGCAACCTGCTCGACCCGGACGGCCTGATCGGCGGCATCCTGGCGGACCTCGGCGTCGGCACCGACATCGGCGAGATCATCGGCGGGATCTTCGCCCAGCTGCCGGGGCTGGATGTGCTCGACGGGCTGCTGACCGACGGCATCCTCGGCGGGCTGCTCGGCGATGTGCTGGGCCCGGACGGCAGCGGCCTCACCGATCTTCTGACCGGCATCCTCGGCAGCCTGTCGCCGGATGTCGTGCTGGACGAGCTGCTCGGCAGCGGCGGGGCTGCCGGCCTGCTGCAGAGCGTGCTCGGCGGCGGCATCGGCGTGCTCGACACACTGCTGACCGACGTGCTCGGCGGGGTGCTCAGCGGCAGCCTGCTGCAGGGCGACGGCGGCCTGATCGGCAACATCTTCGGCGAGTTCGGCATCCTCGGCGGCGACCAGCTCGGCCTGCGCGGCGCGCTCGGCGACGGTCTGGTCGGGGATGTGTTCAACACGCTGCTGGATGTCGGCGTGCTGGTGGCCGGGGGCGAGGTGATCAAGGTCGCCGGCCCGCTGGCCATCGCCGGGACCGTGGCCGACCTGCTGGCCGGCGACAACGGCCTGCTGCACGGGCTGGTGCCCGAGGCCGTGATCAACCAGGTCTTCGGCGAGAACGGCGTGATCGGTGCCGCGCTGGAAAGCCTGGTCGGCGGCGAGAACGGCCGCGACGGCCTGCAGGCCGTGCTCGACATGACGCTCACCAACATCTCCGACGTGGTCCAGGACCTGAAGGAGGTGATCGCCGAGCTGCAGGACCTCGGCGGCGGGGTGCCGCAGCTCGACGCCCTGATCACCTTGGCCGGGACGCTCGAGGGCATCGCCAATTCGTCCGGGGCGGTGCTGACCGAGCTGCATGCCGCGATCCGCGATATCGACGACATCCGGGTCGGCACCTCCGGCGCGGACACCATCGACGGCTGGCTCGGCGACGATCAGCTCGACGGCGGCGCCGGCAATGACCAGCTGTCCGGTGGCACGGGCAGCGACGTGCTGAAGGGCGGCGCCGGCACCGACAATCTCAAGGGCGGGCTGGGCGCGGATGTCCTGGTCGGCGGGGCCGGCACCGACACCCTGACCGGCGGCGGCGGCGGCGACACCTTCCGCTTCGGCGCGGCGTCGGACTCGGCGGTCGGCACCGGCCGCGACACCGTCGCCGACTTCAATCATGTCGAGGGCGACAGGATCGACCTGTCGGCGATCGACGCGAACACAACACTCGGAGCCTTCGGCAACCAGGCCTTCGTCTATATCGGCGCCCAAGCCTTCCATAATACCGCGGGCGAGCTGCGCTTCGCCGGCGGCATCGTGGCCGGCGACACCAATGGCGACGGCAGGGCGGATTTCGAGATCCGTGTCCAGACCCACGGCGAGCTGACGGCGGCCGACTTCGTGCTCTGACCGGCTTCCGGTTCCTGCGGCCGCGCGGCGTCCACCGCCGCGCGGCCCTTTTCATGCGTGGGACGGGTCCGGGCCGTCCCGGTTGATTTCCGTCGCGCGGAAGCCTATCTCAATCCTTATGAGAACACCGTGGACGAACCCGTTGGCGGCGCGTCGAACGCCGCTTCACGCCCGGGGCTGCTGACCTCGGGGGCGCTGGCCCCCAGATCCGAGCCGCCCCGCCGTCCGTTCTCGTCCTCGTCGCGCCCAGCGACCTATTTCCCAGCCCCAAGAATTCACGTCCCGGCCGCCCTGATGCGCCGGGCCGCACCCGAGCCCTCCGGAGACATCCCCGGAGCAGCCTGTCCAGAAGAAAGGAAACTCGGCATGTCCCGCAGAAGCCTGCCCAAGCGTCCGGAGATCCACGTCACCGCCGGCGACTATGATCGCCTCGCGGCGCTGGCCGACGCCGCGGCGGATGCCTTCCCGGCGATCGCCGACTTCCTGGCGGCGGAGCTCGACCGCGCCCAGATCATCGACGCGACCGCGGCCAAGGGCGTGGTCCAGATGCATTCGACCGTGGCCTACCGGGACGACGAGACCGGCGAGGAGCACACCGTCACCCTGGTCTATCCGGAGGAGGCCGATATCGAGGCCGGCCGGCTGTCGGTGCTGACCCCGGTCGGCGCCGCGCTGATCGGCCTGCGCCGCGGCCAGACCATCACCTGGATCACCCCTTCGGGCAAGCCGCGCAACCTGACCGTGGTCCGGGTCGAGCCGGCGGTCCGCCCCGGCCTGACCGCAGGCTAGCCCCTCAGCCCCGCCACCAGCCCGGCCAGGTCGTCCATATGCGGGCAGATCAGCCGGGCGCCGGCGGCGCGCAGCCGGTCGGCATGGCCGTCGCGGATGTGGCGGCCGCCCAGGAAGCCGATCACCGTCATGCCGGCGGCGACGCCGGCCGTGGTCCCGGTCACGCTGTCCTCGATCACCAGGCAGCGCCCGGGATCGACGCCGAGCTGCGCGGCCGCGTGCAGATACAGGTCCGGCGCCGGCTTCGGCCGGGCCACCGCTTCCGGCGTGTAGACATGCGCGCCGAACAGCCCGGTCAGGCCGGCGATCTCGAGCGAGCGGCGGACCCGGCCCAGATGGCTGTTCGAGGCCACCGCCATCGGCAGGCCCAGGCCCGCCAGCGCCGGCTGCACGCCCGGGATGGCGTCGAGGCTCAGCGCCAGCGCGTCGTCGATCACCTGCGCCATGCGCGGGCCGATATCCTCCGGAAACACCGTGCCGAAGCGCGCCGCCACCTGGCGCACGATATGCAGGTCGGGCGTGCCGACCAGTTGCTCCACCAGCTCCTCGACCGGCGCCTGCGGCTCGTAATGCGCGATCAGCTCCGCCACCGCCCGGCAGGCGATGATCTCGCTGTCGACCAGCACCCCGTCGCAATCGAAGATCACCGCCGAGATGCCGCCGGCCGACGGGGCAGGGGCGGCAGTCCGCACGGGGTCGACGGTGTCCATCACATCCTTCTCCATCCGGTTCCGCCGGTTGCGCCGGCGGGGCGAGTCACCATAACGTACGACAAGTCAACGAAGCCGCGCGACAGCGGCGCGGCGAGGGGAGGCATACACGGTGCGGGAGCCGATCAAGCACGCCTTCATCTGGCCGGCTTTCCTCGTCGTGCTGCTGGTCGGCATCTTCCCCCTCATCTACTCGCTGACGATCAGCTTCCAGAGCATGCGGCTGGTGCCGCCGCTGCCGCCGCGCTTCGTCGGGCTCGACAACTACGCCTCGCTGCTCGCCAACCCGCGCTTCTGGGCCACCGTGCGGACGACCGCGACCGTCGTCTTCCTGTCGGTCGCGGTGCAGTACGTGCTCGGCTTCGCCATCGCGCTGGCGCTGCATAGCAAGATTCCGGGCGAGCGTCTGTTCCGCGTCGGCTTCCTGCTGCCGATGCTGATGGCGCCGATCGCGGTGTCGCTGGTCGGGCGCATGCTGTTCCATTCGACCGTCGGGCCGGTCAACGACCTGTTCACCCAGTTCGGCCTGCCGAACCTGCCGTTCCTGACCAATGCCACCTGGGCGCTGGGCACCATCATCGCGGTCGAGGTCTGGCAGTGGACGCCCTTCGTCATCCTGATGATGCTGGCCGGGCTGCAGAGCCTGCCGCAGGACGTCTACGAGGCAGCGCAGCTGGAGAATGCCGGTTCCTGGCAGCAGTTCTGGGGCATCACCTTCCCGATGCTGCTGCCGATCTCGGCCGCGGTCGTCTTCATCCGCATCATCGAGGGCTTCAAGATCATCGACACGGTCTTCGTCCTGACCGGCGGCGGCCCGGGCGTGTCGACCGAGACCCTGACCCTGTTCGCCTATCAGGAAGGGTTCAAGAAGTTCAACCTGGGCTACACCTCGGCGCTCAGCTTCCTGTTCCTGATCGTGATCGTCGTCTTCGGCACGATCTATCTCGCGATCCTCAAGCCGCATCTGGAGAAGCAGCGATGAGCCGGGGCGATCTCCAGCGCGGCGGCACCCGGCGCGGCTTGGTCTTCGTGCTCTGCCTGGGCTGGTTCGTGGTGACGCTGTTCCCGATCTACTGGGCGCTGATCACCTCGTTCAAGCCGCCCACGGCCGTCAGCGGCGGGCCGACCTACCTGCCCTGGATCGATTTCGAGCCGACGCTGCAGGCTTGGATCGACGCCCTGACGGGCGTCCGCGGCAACTTCATCACGCCCTTCGTCAACTCCACCCTGATCGGGCTGTCGGCGACGGTGCTGTCGGTGGCCCTGGGGTCGATGGCCGCCTATGCGCTGGTGCGCTTCCCGTTCCGGATCCGGCTCCTGGCCGGCCTTGCCTTCGCCGTGGTCGCGATCGGCGGCTTCCTGCTGCTGCAGAACGTCCTCGGCCTGACCCGGGTGCCGGCGCTGGGCGGCGCGCTGGTGGCGGCGCTGGCGGTGTCGATCACGCTCAACGCGCTGCGCCTGCCCGGCCCGGTGCTGGGCAACGACGACGTCGTGTTCTGGTTCGTCAGCCAGCGCATGTTCCCGCCGATCGTCACCGCCTTCGCGCTCTACCTGCTTTATTCCGAGATCGGCAAGGCCGGGCTGCCGCTGCTCGACAGCTACTGGGGCATGACGCTGTGCTACACCGCGTTCTCGCTGCCGATCGTGGTCTGGCTGATGCGCGACTTCTTCCAGGCGCTGCCGGTCGAGATCGAGGAGGCGGCGCTGGTCGACGACGTGCCGCGCTTCCGCATCTTCCTCGAGATCGTGCTGCCGATGGCGCGGCCCGGGCTGATCGCCACGGCGATGATCACGCTCAGCTTCGTCTGGAACGAGTTCCTGTTCTCCCTGCTGCTGACCGCCGGGAGCTGGCAGACCCTGCCGATCATGCTGTCGGGGCAGAACTCCTATCGCGGCGACGAATGGTGGGCGATCTCGGTCGCCGCCATGATCTCGATCGGGCCGATGATGGTGATGGCGATTCTCCTGGCCAGGCTGATGCGATCCGGCCTGCTGCTGGGCAGCATCCGATGATCGCGAGACAGGGAGGTCCAAGAATGAAGAGCATGTTCCTCGCCGCCGCCGGCGCGCTCGCGCTGACCGCGGCGCTCCACGGCCCCGCCGCCGCGGCCTGCGACCCGGACTATTCCGGCGTGACGCTGACCGCGGGGTCGCAGACCGGGCCCTTCATCGCGCTCGCGCTGCAGATGGCGGCCAAGACCTGGGAGCAGAAGACCTGCGGCAAGGTCAATGTCGTCGAGTTCCCGTTCGGCGAGCTGTACCCGAAATACCTGACGGCGATGACCGCCGGCGAATCGACCTTCGACGTCATCACCTTCGCCCCGGCCTGGATGCCGGACTTCGCGCCCTACCTGTCGGAGATGCCGGACTCGGTCCGCCAGGGCAAGGACTGGGAGGACATCGCCCCGGTCTATCGCGACCGGCTGATGGTGTGGGACGGCAAGCACCTGTCGCAGACCATCGACGGCGACCTCCACACCCTGTCCTACCGAAAGGACCTGTTCGACGACCCGAAGGAGAAGGAGGCGTTCAAGGCCAAGTACGGCTACGACCTGGCGCCGCCGAAGACCTGGAAGGAATATTACGACATCGCCGAATTCTTCACCCGGCCCGACCAGAAGCTGTGGGGCACGGCGGAGGCGTTCCGGCGCGGCGGTCAGCAGTTCTGGTTCTTCTTCACCCATGCCGCCAGCTACACCAACGACCCGCAGAACCCGGGCAGCATGTTCTTCGACCCGGAGACGATGGACGCCCAGGTCAACAACCCCGGCTGGGCCAGGGCGCTGGAGGACTACATCAAGTCGGTGAGATTCTCGCCGCCGGGCGCGCTGAACTTCTCCTCCGGCGACATCCGCACCGCCTTCTCCGGCGGCCAGGTGGCGATGAACTTCGACTGGGGCGACACCGGCGTGATCGGCTCCGACAAGACGCAGAGCAAGGTGGCCGGCCATGTCGGTTCGGCCCTGACCCCGGGCTCGACCGAGATCTGGAACCACAAGACCAAGGCCTGGGACAAGTCCGACCAGCCGGTGTTCTCGCCCTTCATGGCCTTCGGCGGCTGGCAGGCGGCCGTGCCCTCGGCGGGCAAGAACGTCGAGGCCGCCTGGAACTACCTCGAATGGGTCTCGAACCCGGAGAACAGCGGCATCGCCACGGTGACCGGCGGCTCCGGCGTCAACCCGTACCGCCTGAGCCATTTCGCGCCGGACCGCTGGCTGGCCAAGATGACCAAGCAGGAGGCGGACGAATACCTGGCGGCCCAGCGCGGCAGCCTCGAGGCCAAGAACGTGGCCCTCGACATGCGCATCCCCGGCTACTTCTCCTACACCGAGGTGCTGGAGATCGAGCTGTCCAAGGCGCTGGCGGGCGAGACCACGCCGCAACAGGCGCTCGATACGATCGCCCAGGAGTGGAACAAGCTGACCGACGAGTTCGGCCGCGACACCCAGCTCGCCGCCTATCGCGCCTCGATGGGCCTGCCGCCCCTGAAGAAGTAGATCGGACCCGCCCCGCCGCTCATTGCGGCGGGGCGGCCTGCCGAAGCTCGAGACCCAAGGACATCATGGCCCGCGTCAGACTCGAAGCCGTCACCAAGAGCTATGGCGACGTGCCCGTCATCCCGTCGCTCGACCTCGAGATCGCGGACCGCGAATTCGTCGTGCTGGTCGGCCCCTCCGGCTGCGGCAAGACCACGACCCTGCGCATGATCGCCGGGCTGGAGGCGGCGAGCGGCGGCACCATCCGGATCGGCGACCGCGACGTCACCCAGCTGCGCCCCGGGCTGCGCAACTGCGCCATGGTGTTCCAGAACTACGCCCTCTACCCGCACATGACGGTGCGCGAGAACATCGGCTACGGCATGAAGGTGCGCGGCGAGCCGAAGGCGGCGATCGACGGCAAGATCAAGGAGGCGGCGCGCATCCTCGGCCTCGACCCCTATCTCGACCGCCGGCCGAAGCAGCTGTCGGGCGGCCAGCGCCAGCGCGTCGCCATCGGCCGCGCCATCGTCCGCGACCCGGACGTGTTCCTGTTCGACGAGCCGCTGTCCAACCTCGACGCCAAACTGCGCATCGAGATGCGGGCCGAGATCAAGGCGCTGCACCGGCGCCTCAAGACCACCATCGTCTACGTCACCCACGACCAGGTCGAAGCCATGACCATGGCCGACCGGGTGGTGGTGATGAACCAAGGCCGGATCGAGCAGGCGGCCGAGCCGCTGACCCTCTACGAGCGCCCGGCCAACCTGTTCGTCGCCGCCTTCATCGGCGCCCCCAGCATGAATTTTTTGCCCGCGACCCTGGTCGGCGACGGCGGCTTGCGCCTGGCGGACGGGACGGTGCTGCCGGTGCCCGCGGCCAAGCGCGCGGCGCTGGCGGGGCGCGACGGCCTGGCCGTCACCATCGGCCTGCGGCCGGAGCATGTGGCGGGCGGCGCCGCCGGCCCGGTGACGCTGCCGATCCTGCCGCGGGTGATCGAGCCGCTCGGCGCCCACACCCTGATCCTGGGCGAGGTGGCGGGGGCCAGGTTCACCGCCCAGGTCGACGCGCACTACCCGGCCCAGCCGGACGAGCCGACGACGATCAGCCTCGACCCGGAGCGGCTGCACCTGTTCCAGACGGAGAGCGGAAAGGCGCTGTGATGGCGATTGACCGGACAGAGAAAGCCATAAGCGAATGGCTGAAGGAGAAGGTCGAGGAGGCTTTCGCCGATCCGGGCCCCAGCGTACCGGCCCGCGACGTCTTCCGCCGGCTGCGGGCCTATCACGCCGCGCAGACCAAGTCCGATTCAGAGAGGCAGGTTGGGTTCGCATGGCGAACCCAACATCCCGCAACCAGCTGGAAAGTGTTGGGTTCGCGACCGCGAACCCAACCTACTCTGTCATTGTCCTAGGATCAGTGAGGGGCGGCCCAGCGGTCACGCCTTCGGCTTGCCGTAGACCCCGCGCAGGAAGAAATCCCAGATCGCGTAGACCAGGGCGGCGCCCCACAGGAACAGCCACAGCCGGTCGCCCAGCCACAGGAACTCCGCCGCCAGGGCGGCGATCAGGAAGACGACGATCAGCAGCCGGACCCAGAGGGGTTCGAGCCAGGGATGGGCTTGCGGCGTCGGCATCGTCTCCAGCGCGTCCGGCGGGGCAGGGGCGGGGAGAGTGGCATGGAGTATGTCCCGCATCCAGCGGCGTTTTGCGCCACGCCCGGCCGCGCTATGGTCGGGCCGGCGACATGAAAGGACCCTGCCGATGCCGAAGATCATCCTCGACTGCGACGTCGGCATCGACGACGCGCTGGCGATCCTGTGGCTGGCCGATCGGCCGGGGGTCGAGATCGCGGCGCTGGGCAGCGTGCACGGCAACGCCCGTGCCGAGGTCGCCGCGGCCAACGCGCAGCACGTGTTCGACCTGGTCGGGCTCGGCCATGTCCCGGTCGCGGTCGGGGCGGCGGCGCCGCTGGCTCAGCCGGTCAGCATCAGCGGCCATGTCCATGGCGACGACGGGCTCGGCGGCCAGGGGCCGAAGGCGCCGCTGCGGCCCTTCGCGGCCGAGACCGCGGCCGAGCAGCTGGTCCGCTTGGCACGGGCCGAGCCGGGCGCCCTTTCCCTCCTGGCCACCGGGCCGCTGACCAACCTGGCGCTGGCGCTGCATCTCGAGCCCGACCTGCCGAATCTCGTCGAGCGGGTGGTGGTGATGGGCGGCGCGGTGACGGTGCCGGGCAACATCACCGCCGCGGCCGAGGCCAACATCTTCCACGACCCGGAGGCGGCGGAGGCGGTGTTCGCCGCGTCCTGGCCGGTCACGCTGGTCGGGCTCGATGTCACCATGACCGCCTGGCTGGGCGAGGCCGAGCTGGCGCGGATCGAGGCCGATTCCCGGCCCCGCGGACGCTTCGCCTGGTCGATCCTGCAGCACTATGTCGGCTTCTACCACGGCCGCTACGGCATCCGTGGCTGCGCCCTGCACGACCCGGCGGCGGCGATGCTGCTGGTCGACCCCGGCCTCGCCGACACCACCGACTGGCCGGTCCGGGTCGAGCTGAGCGGCGACCTGACCCGCGGCATGACCCTGGCCGACCGGCGCGGCGTGCCCGAGGAGCAGGGGGCGGCGGGACGGCCCGCAATCCGGGTGGCGACCCGGATCGATCGCGACCGCGTGGTCGGCGGCTTCCTCGACGGGCTGCTGCGCTGACCGCGAAAGTCGACCGGCCGCTCTATTCTTGCCGATTGTCGCGATACAAGCGGTCGCGACACGGCTCTTGCCGAAAGAACCGCCAATCCGTTGCGCATGGATTGGTCGGATGATTATTCGGAAAGCACATGGGCCGGTCGCCGTTTGATTGAAATACCATACACCAGCGGCTTGCCGGCCGCGCCAAATCAAAAAAGCCGTGCATTCGTCGGGGATGTTCCATTAAATGACCCTCCCCCGGCGGCGCTTCGTCGGGACGACTTGCGGTTTCGCCCCGGCGAAGGCCGGGGCAAAAAGGGGAGGTTTCATGAAGGTTCGTACTCTGCTCGCGGCGGGGGCTGCGGCCGTGGCCGCGATGGGCTTTGCCGCCTCGGCCCAGGCCGGCGCCGTGCTCGATGCCATCAAGCAGAAGGGCTTCGTGCAGTGCGGCGTCAACACCGGCGCGCCCGGCATGTCGGTGCCCGACAGCCAGGGCAACTGGACCGGTCTCGACGCCGACACCTGCCGCGCCTTCGCGGCGGCGATCTTCGGCGATGCGACCAAGATCAAGTTCACGCCGCTGAACGCGCAGGTCCGCTTCACGGCGCTGCAGTCGGGCGAAGTCGACGTCCTGGCCCGCAACACCACCTATTCGCTGACCCGCGATACCGAGCTCGGCCTGAACTTCACCGCCATCAACTTCTATGACGGCACCGGCTTCCTGGTGCCGACGAAGCTGGGCGTCAAGAGCGCCAAGGAGCTGAACGGCGCCTCGATCTGCGTCCAGCCGGGCACGACCACGGAGCTGAATCTCGCCGACTGGTTCCGGGCGAACAAGCTGGATTTCACCCCGGTCGTGATCGAGCGGCTGGAGGACATCGAGGCCGCCTTCTTCTCCGGCCGCTGCGACGCCTACACCACGGACCTGTCCAGCCTCGCCGGCACGCGGGTCGCCAAGGCGCCCAACCCGGACGACTACGTGCTGCTGCCCGAGGTGATCTCGAAGGAGCCGCTGGCCATCGCCGTGCGCCAGGGCGACGAGCAATGGGCCGACGTCACCCGCTGGGTCTTCAACGCGCTGATCCAGGCGGAGGAGAGCGGCATCACCAGCAAGAACATCGACGAATTCAAGGACTCCCAGGACCCGACCGTCCGGCGCATGCTCGGCACCGACCCCGGCATGGGCAAGGCGCTCGGCCTGCCCGAGACCTGGGCCTATGACGCGATCAAGCAGGTCGGCAACTACGGCGAGATCTTCGACCGGAACGTGGGCAAGGACTCCGCCCTCAAGCTCCAGCGCGGCCTGAACGCCCTGTGGACCAACGGCGGGCTGCAGTACCCGCTGCCGATCCGCTGACATCGGACCGGGACTGCCGTCGGCTCCACCGCGGGCCGGCGGCGGGCCCGCGGACACCCGCAGGTCGGCTGAAGTGGCCCAGGCCGAGGATCATCTATGACCATAACTGTCTCCGGGGGATCCGGAAAAAGCGTCCGTCGCGGGCGCGCGCTCAACGATCCGCGACTGCGGTCGGTCGTCTATCAGATCATCATCCTCGCGGTCGTGGTGGGGGTCGGATGGTTCCTGATCTCGACCATGCTGCAGAACCGCGCCGCGAGCGGGATCGCGGTCGGCTATGACTTCCTCTACGGGCCCGCGAACATTCGGCTCAGCGACGATTCGCTGATCTCGTACGCTCCCTCGGACAACTGGATCCGCGCCCTCGAGGTCGGTGTTCTCAACACCCTGGTCGTCTCCGTTCTCGGCATCGTCCTGGCCACGATCCTCGGCACCGTGATCGGTATCGCGCGGCTGTCGGGCAACTGGCTGGTGGCGAAGCTGGCGGCCATCTATGTCGACGTTCTCCGCAACATTCCGCTGCCCATCCAGCTGCTCCTGTGGATCGGCCTGATCCGGTTCGCACCGCCGCCGAGGGACGCGATCGTTCTCCTGCCCGACGTCTTCATCAGCAACAAGGGCCTCCGGGTGCCCGCAGTGCAGAGCGACCCGATCTTCCTGTGGGTCGGCATCGCCGCGCTGGTCGGCCTCGTCGCAGCCTGGGGAATCGATCGCTGGGCCAAGGCGCGCCAGGCGGCGACAGGGCAGGTCTTCCCGAGCTTCCGGGTGGGGCTCGCCGTGTTCCTGGCCCTGCCGGTCGCGGTCTGGCTGATGGGCGGCGCCCCTGTGGTGCTCGAGCTGCCGGAGCTCGGCCGTTTCGATTTCACCGGCGGATGGACCCGCAGCCCCGAATTCGCGGCCGTGCTGATCGGGCTTTCGGTCTACACCGCCGCCTTCATCGCCGAGATCGTGCGCGGCGGCATCCTCGCGGTGTCGCATGGCCAGACCGAGGCGGCCCGCGCGCTGGGCCTGCATTCGGGCATCACCCTGCGGAAGATCATCCTGCCCCAGGCGCTGAGAACGATCCTGCCACCCTTGACCAGCCAGTATCTCAACCTGACCAAGAACTCCTCGCTCTCGGTCTTCGTCGGGTATTTCGACCTGGTGCTGGTGGGCAACACCATGGGCAACCAGACCGGCCGCTGGGTCGAGGCGATCTCGATCTACATGGCGATCTACCTGACGATCAGCCTCGCGATCTCGATCGGGATGAACGCCTATAACCGTCGCATGGCCTTGCGGGAGCGCTGAGATGTCGGACGGACGCCCCCTCACCGATCCCTTCGTCGCCAGCGGCGAGATCCCGGCCCAGTCGCCGCCCAGCAGCGCCGTCGGGCCGATCGCATGGCTGCGGCGCAATCTGTTCAGCACCTGGTACAACGTCATCCTGACCCTGGCGATCGCCTATCTGGCGTATCTGGTGCTGCCGCCGCTGATCTCCTGGGCGTTCATCGACCCGGTCTGGGGACGGGCGACGCCGGATCAGCCGGCCCGTGAGGTGGTGGACGCCTGTCGCGCCGCCGCGGGGGCGTGCTGGGCCTTCATCGGCGAGAAGTACCGGCTGATCTTCTTCGGCCTCTACCCCTATGGCGAGGAATGGCGGCCGGTCCTGGCCATGATCCTGATGGTCGGGGTCGTGGTCATCAGCACGATGCGCCGGTTCTGGAGCCGCTGGCTGATCTGGGCCTGGGCCGTGGTGATCGTGGCGGCGATCGCGCTGATGTACGGGGCCATCCCCCTCGGCTTCGTCGATATCCCCGTTCCGGGCCTGAGCCTCGTCGAGACCGTGAAATGGGGCGGCCTGCCGCTGACCATCGGCCTGTCGATGGTGGGCCTCGCCGTCGCCTTCCCCTTCGGCATCCTCCTGGCCCTTGGCCGCGCCTCCTCGATGCCGGTCGCCCGGGTGCTCTCCGTGACCTATATCGAGATGATCCGCGGCGTCCCGCTGATCACCGTGCTGTTCATGTCGAGCTACCTGTTCCCGCTGTTCCTGCCGACGGGATGGAGCTTCAACGGGCTGCTGCGGACCCAGATCGCGATCATCCTGTTCTCGGCCGCCTATCTCGCCGAGGTCGTGCGCGGCGGACTGCAGGCGCTGCCGAAGGGCCAGTTCGAGGCCGCCGACAGCCTCGGCCTCGGCTACTGGCAGAAGCAGCGGCTGATCATCCTGCCGCAGGCGATCAGGGTGTCCATTCCCGCCCTGGTCAACTCGTTCATCGGCGTCTTCATGGACACGACGCTGATCACGACGGTCAGCATGTACGACATCCTGCAAGGCGCGCGCGCCGGCCTGGCCGATGCCATCTGGGGGCCGTACTACAAGGAAGCCTATGTGTTCGTGGCGTTGATCTTCTTCGTGTTCTGCTTCTCCATGTCGCGCTACTCGCAGTATCTGGAGAAGTATCTGAACATCGGCACGCGCCGCCGCTGACAGGGAGAGACCGTAATGACTGCTACTCAAGCGACCGCGGCCCAGCCGGAAATCCTGATCCAGATGTCCGGGGTCAACAAATGGTACGGCGAGTTCCATGTCCTGCGGGACATCAACTTCGCCGTCGAAAAGGGCGAGAAGGTGGTGATCTGCGGGCCTTCGGGCTCCGGCAAATCGACCCTGATCCGCTGCCTGAACCGGCTGGAGGAGCACCAGAAGGGCTCGATCGTCGTCGACGGCATCGAGCTGACCAACGACGTCAAGAACATCGACGCCATCCGCCGCGAGGTCGGCATGGTGTTCCAGCAGTTCAACCTGTTCCCGCATCTGACGGTGCTGGAGAACCTGACCCTCGCCCCGATCTGGGTCCGCAAGGTCCCGAAGAAGGAGGCCGAGGAGACGGCGATGTACTTCCTCAAGCGGGTCAAGATCCCCGAACAGGCGCAGAAGTATCCGGGGCAGCTGTCCGGCGGCCAGCAGCAGCGCGTGGCGATCGCCCGGTCGCTGTGCATGAAGCCGAAGATCCTGCTGTTCGACGAGCCGACCTCGGCGCTCGATCCCGAGATGATCAAGGAAGTGCTCGACGTCATGGTCGAGCTGGCCCGCGAGGGCATCACCATGATCTGCGTCACCCACGAGATGGGCTTCGCCCGCACCGTGGCGAACCGGGTGATCTTCATGGATCGCGGTCAGATCGTGGAGCAGAACGAGCCCGAGGAGTTCTTCAAGAACCCGAAGTCGGACCGCACCAAGCTGTTCCTGAGCCAGATCCTGGCGCATTGACCGGCGGCGCCGTTCGCGGCGCCCGTTCCCGCACAAAGGCCGGCGAGGCGCAGCTCGCCGGCCTTTTCCGTGCCGGGTCCTGCCCCGCAGGGCTCCGGAGCCGACCGGCGCGCCCTTTGTGTCGCGCCCGCTGATCCTCTCTGAATCGTACCCGGTGCAAGGTGTGTCTCTTCGGCCACAGCTCGTTGCGATTTTATCTTACATACATTCTAGGATGTATAATCCGATTGCCGCGTCCGCGAGGGCAGGACTATGGTCTGGGAAGTCTCGGGGCACCTTTCAGCCGGCCCGTCGCGGTCGATCGGACTGTGCCTTCGATGACACAGATCGGCGCCGTTTCGGGGGACTCGCTTTCGACACGGCCGCCATCGCCCGACCGGCAGCGTCGGGTTCTGCCTGCAAGCCCCCGATGGGCAGCCAAGACGGGGCGGGCAAGCAGGCGGGCCGAGAGGCGTCTTGAGCGAACCGCCCCGTATCGATGTGGGGCATAGGAGGGAAGAATGAAGAAGGTACTGCTGGGTGGTACGGCGCTCGTCGCCGCTGCTCTGATCGGCGCGATGCCGGCGTCGGCGCAGGATCAGACGTCGAACGTGACATCCGGTCTTGAGATGAAGATCAGCGGCTTCATCGGCTTCCAGGCCGCGCTGAACCTGGGTGATTCCCAGAACTCGGATTTCGACCGCGACTACGACTTCCAGTCCAACGCCCGACTGCAGATCGACGTCAAGAACGTCACCGATGCGGGTCTGGAGTACGGCGGCCGCATCCGCTTGGATTCGGTCAACCGCCGCGACGACGTCGATGTCGGCCGCACCTATGTGTATGTGAAGGGTGGCTTCGGCACGGTGACCCTCGGCAATGCGCCGACGGCCGGTGACGACTTCGGCTACGTCTATGCCCACGACGAGCTTGCCGGTGCGATGGGTGCCGGCGGCATGGGCTACGGCGATCTGCTGGACAGCTACGGCATCATGGGCGGCGGCGAATTCTTTTCGATCGGCCCCACCTATCTCGCCGGTCTCAGCAACGCCGACACCCGCATCAAGTACACCTCGCCGACCTTCGACGGGTTCAGCTTCGGCATCGACTTCACGCCGGTGGTTGGCGGCGCGGAGCATGCCGGCAACGGCGGCCGCGACGACCTGTTCAACGACGACCAGACCTATTACGAGAACGTCGTCACCGGCGGCATCAACTACGAGAACACGTTCGACGGCCTGTTGCTCGGCCTCTCCGCGTCGGCCAGCTACGGCAACGGCGTCAGGACGTCCCTGGACGGCGCCAACCCGAACGGCAATGACCTCGAGGTCTACACCGTCGGCGGCAAGATCGGCTCCGGCGGCATCGTCGCCAGCGTCAACTGGACCCACAACGAGAGCATCGCCGTCGCCGACAAGCCGGTCGACACCATCCTCGGCGACCTCAGCTACCAGTGGGGTCCGTTCCTGGCGTCGGCCTCCTACGCCTACACCTGGGCGGACAAGGGCAGCGGCCTGAACTCGACCGAGAGCAGCGGCCGCGATCTCGAGGACAACCACATCGCCGGCGTGAACTTCACTTACACCGTGGCGCCGGGCCTGAACACCTATGCCGAGGTGGTGTACGAGAAGCAGAATTTCCGCCAGGGCGCGGATTTCGAGACGGGCAACCTCCTGACCGGCGTGCTTGTGGCCTTCTGAGGCCGGAAAGACGCAACCGGGAGGTGCTCCGGAAAGACCGGGCGTGACGGACCACTCCTAACGGTCTCTGTCTCGTCCCCTCGAAGGCTGAAAAGTCACGTCCGGTCGAAGGAGGATGCGCGGCTCTGCAGGCCGCGCATCCTTTTTTTGGGGCCTCTTCCGACACCTGTTGTCAGGTCGCATTACATACGTTCATGTATGTATATTGTTATTGCCACGGCCCGGTGGCGAGATTACCGTCCGGTAATCTTTCGGACGGGCCGATTCCCCGGAACCCTTGGGATCCACGTGGTGAATCGGCCTCGGCCCGGGAGATGCGCTTTCGAGATTTCCTGATGCGAATGGCCAGGTCCCCGGCATCGACAGCCGCCCGATCTCCGGCAACGGATTGATCGGCAGATCGGCGAAACCAGTCGGGACGGACGGGCGGAGGAGGGGAAGTGAAGAAGGTTCTTCTGGGTGGGGCGGCGCTGGCCGCCATGGGATTGGCCGGCGCAGGCCCGGCCTCGGCTGCGGACGCGAATGTGACGTCCGGTCTGCAGCTCAAGATCAGTGGCTTCATCGGCTTCCAGGCCACATTGAATCTGGGCGACACCCAGAACGACGAGTTCGCTCGCGACTATGATTTCCAGAGCGGCGCGCGGCTGATCTTCGACGTCAAGAACGTCACCGATTCGGGCCTGGAATACGGCGGCCGCATCCGCTTCGACCAGGTCAACCGCCGCGACGACGTCAGCGTCGACCGCACCTATGTCTATGTGAAGGGCGGCTTCGGCACGGTGACCTTCGGTAACGCGCCGACGGTGGCCGACGACATCGGCTACGTCTATGCCCATGACGCCCTGGCCAGCGAGATCGGTGCCGGCGGCCTTAATTTCGGCGATCTGCTGGACGGCGACTTCCCGGTGGGCGGCGGCGATCTCTACTCGCTCAACGCCACCTATCTGGCGGGGCTGAGCAACGCCGACACCCGCATCAAATACATCTCGCCGACCTTCAGCGGATTCAGCTTCGGCATCGACTTCACCCCTGTGGTCGGCGGTGCGGAGCATGCCGGCAACGGCGGCCGCAACGACCTGTTCGACGACGACGACAGCTATTACGAGAACGTCGTCACGGGCGGCATCAACTACGAAGAGACGTTCGATTCGGTCTGGGTCCGCCTGGCCGCCACGGCCGCCTACGGCAACGGTGTCCGGACCTCCTTCTCCGGCGCCAACCCGAACGGCAACGACCTCGAGGTTTACACCCTCGGCGGCATGGTCCAGTCGGGCGGCATCGCCGCCAGCGTGAACTGGACCCACAACGAGAGCATTGCGGTCGCTGACAAGCCGGTCGATTCGATCGTCGCCGACCTCAGCTACCAGTGGGGCCCGTACCTGGCGTCGCTGTCCTACGCCTACACCTGGGCGGACAAGAACAACGGCCTGGACTCGCAGTTCTCCAGCGGCACGGATCTCCAGGACAACCACATCGCCGGCGTGAACTTCACCTACACGCTGGCGCCGGGCCTGAACACCTATGGCCAGGTGATCTACGAGAAGCAGAACTATCGCGCCGGTGCGGATTGGGAGACCGCCAATCTGATGACGGGCGTGCTCCTGGCGTTCTGATCAAGCCGTCACCCATGTGACGGTTCGGGAAGACCGGGCGTGACGGACCACTCCTGACGGTCTCTGTCTCGTCCCCTCGAAGGCTGAAATCACGTCCGGTCGACGGAGGATGCGCGGTTCTGCAGGCCGCGCATCCTCTTTTTTTGTGGTCGGCTCGGCCGGGATACCATCATTTCAAAATATACATTCATGAATGTATATAGATGTTGCCGACAATCCGCCTCGGGATTACGGTTCGGTATCTCCCGGGTGCGTTGAGTCCGATTCGCGTGACGGAGCGGAGCTCGCCGTGGGGGATTCGGTCTCTATATTCCTTGACGCAGGCTCTCACGGCCCCCGGACGGGCCTGGCCCGGCAATGAACGCGATCCGGTCGCCAGGCGGTCGTGACGATGGGGCGGGAGGAGGGGAAGTGAAGACAGTTCTCCTAGGTGGGGCGGCTCTCGCCGCCATGGGGCTGGCCGGCGCGGCGCCGGCATCGGCGGCCGACACGAACGTGACCTCGGGTCTTCAGCTGAAGATCAGCGGGTTCATCGGCTTCCAGTCGACCCTGGTGCTGAGCGACAGCCAGCACAGCAGCCTCGACCGCGACTACGACTTCCAGACCAACGCGCGGATCATCTTCGACGTCAAGAACGTCACCGATTCCGGCCTGGAATACGGCGGCCGCATCCGCTTCGACTCGGTCAACCGCCGCGACGACGTCAACGTTACGCGCCTCTATGGCTATGTGAAGGGCGGCTTCGGCACCCTGACCTTCGGCGACGCGCCGACGGTCGCCGACGACATCGGCTATGTCTATGTCCATGACGAGCTGGTCGGCAACATGGGCGCCGGCGCCATGGATTTCGGCGAGCTGCTGGACGGCGACTTCCCGGTGGGCGGCGGCAACTTCTACTCGATCAACGCCACCTATCTCGCCGGGCTGACCAACCAGGACACTCGGATCAAATACACCTCGCCGACCTTCAGCGGCTTCAGCTTCGCCCTTGACTTCACGCCCGTCGTCGGCGGCGCGGACCACGCCGGCAACGGCGGCCGCAACGACCTGTTCGACGACGACGAGACCTATTACGAGAACGTCGTCACCGGCGGCGTGAACTACGAGAACACGTTCGGCGACTGGTCGGTCCGCGCGGCCGCCACGGCCGCCTATGGCCACGGCATCCAGACATCCGGCTCGGGCGCCAATCCGGGCGGCCATGACCTCGAGGTCTACACGCTCGGCGGCCAGGTCGGGTACCAGGGCATCTATGCCAGCGTGAACTGGACCCACAACGAAAGCATCGCCGCCGCCGACAAGCCGGTCGATACCATCCTCGGCGACATCAGCTACCAGACCGGCCCGTTCCTGGCGTCGCTGTCCTATGCCTATACCTGGTCCGACAAGGGCAACGGCCTGGACTCGCAATACACCAGCGGCGTGGATCTGCAGGACAACCATATCGTCGGCGCCAACGTCACCTACACGCTCGCCCCCGGCCTCAACACCTATGCCGAGGTGATCTACGAGAAGCAGAACTTCCGCCAGGGCCAGGATTTCGAGAACGCCAACCTGATCACCGGCGTCATTCTCGGCTTCTGAGCCTCGGGCCGCATCCCCCCCTGGCGTCAGGTGGCCAGGGGGATGTGCGGCGCCGCGCTGCGCGGCAGCAGGCCGGTCAGACGAGGGTCGGGCTTGCGCACCACCCGCTGCGCATAGGGAACGAAGCCGGCGCGCTGGTAATGCGCCAGGGCCTTCGGATGGTCGAGGGTGCAGGTGTCGACCGTCATCCGCCGGATCGGCCGCGTCCAGGCGAGGTCGATCAGCGACCACAGCAGGAACGGCCCCAGCCGGCGGCCGATGAACTCCGGCATCAGCCCGAAATAGGCCAGGTCGGTGGCCTCGCCGCTGGCCTGGAACAGCTCGCCGAAGCCGGCCGGCACGCCGTCGACATAGAGCACGGTGACGCCGGTGCGCTCGTCGTTCAGCCGGGCGGCGAGCTTGTCGTCGTCCCATTCCCTCCGGTCGGTCCACAGCCAGTTGGCGCCGACCGTGTCGTAGAGATAGCGGTAGAAGGACACGGTCGCCGGCTCGGCCCGCATCAAGAGGTGCCGGGCCAGAGGCGGGGGCGGGGGCGTGCGCAACGGCCTGGCCGTCATCTCCAGCTGGGTGACGGTGACCGTCAGCTCCGGCACGGAAGCGGCGCTCACGGCCGCCTCCGCGCCGGGCCGGTCTCGACCGGCGTATCCCCCGGCATGCCCCATTCGGCCCAGGATCCGTCATAGACCGCCGCATCCTCGCGGCCGATCCGGTGCAGGCCGAGGGCCAGGACGCAGGCGGTGATGCCGCTGCCGCAGCTCGCCGTCACCGGCCCGCTGTCCGGCAGGCCGGCGGCGGCGAAGCGCGCGGCGATCTCTTCCGGCGGCAGCAGGGTCTTGGTCGCGGGGGCCAAGAGCTCGCCGAAGGGCAGGTTCAGCGCGCCCGGGATATGGCCGCCGCGCAGGCCGGGCCGCGGCTCCGGCGCCGTGCCCTCGAAGCGCTCGCGCGCCCGGGCGTCGATCACCGCGCCCACCCGGCCGGCCAGGATCTCGGCCTTGCTGCGCACCAGCGCCGGCCGCGGATGCGGGGTGAAGCGCGCCGCGGCGGGTGTCGCCACGCCGCTCTCCAGCGGCCGGCCCTCGGCCTTCCAGGCCGGCAGCCCGCCGTCCAGCACCGCCACGCCGTCATGGCCGAAGGCGCGCAGCATCCACCAGGCGCGGGCCGCGCTCATCAGCCCGTGCACGTCGTAGCAGACGACGAAGCTGTCATTGCCGATGCCCAGCGCGGCCATCCGATCGGCGAACAGCGCGGGCGGCGGCAGCATGTGCGGCAGCCCGCCCGGCGCCTTGCTCTCCGGCGCCGCGATGTCGTCGACATCGAAGAAGACAGCGCCGGGGATGTGCGCCTCGGCGAACTCCGCCGCGGCATCGCGGTTGGTGCCCGGCAGGTGGTAGGTGGCGTCGACGACGCGGACGTCCGGGTCGTCGAGATGATCGGCCAGCCAGGCGGTGGAGACGATGGTGTTCATGCTTCGCCTGCGAAGGTGAGGACGATCCGGCGGTTCTGCTTGCCCTTGTTCTCGATCTTGGCGATCGCGAGGGGGCCGATCTCCGCCGTGTTACGGACATGGGTGCCGCCGCAGGGCTGCAGGTCGATCGGGGTGGCGGCATCGCCGATCCGCACCAGCCGGACGCGGCCGAAGCCGCTCGGCGGCTTCACCGACATGGTGCGCACCAGCTCCGGCCGTGCCGCCATTTCCTCGTCGGTGATCCACTCGGTCCCGATCGGCAGGGCGGCCGCGACCAGCTCGTTCAGCCGGGCGGTGATCGCCGCCGCGTCCAGCGCGTCGCCCGGCAGGTTGAAGTCCAGCCGGCTGCGCTCGGCGCCGATCTGGCCGCCGGTGACGTCGCCGGGCACGGCGACGCACAGCAGGTGCAGCGCCGTGTGCATCCGCATGTGGCGGTAGCGCCGCTCCCAGTCCAGCGCCAGCTCGACCGGCGTGCCGGGGGCGGGCAGGGCGGCGCCGTCGCCCCCCTCCACGGCAGTGACATGGCGGATCTCGTCCGGCGTCGCGCCCTTGCGGGTGTCGGCCACGGCGATCTCGCCCCCGGCCCAGCGGATCGCGCCGGTGTCGCCCGGCTGGCCGCCGGCGGTGGCGTAGAACACGGTCCGGTCCAGGACGATGCCCTCCGGTGCCGCGTCGACCACGATGGCGGTGGCGCCGCTGGCATAGGCGTCGTCGCGGAACAGCAATTCGGTCATGCGCTGGTCTCCAGCCAGTCGGGTTCCGGCAATCCCTTCTCGCGCAGGAAGTCCGGGTTGTAGAGCTTGGACTGATAGCGGCTGCCGTGGTCGGCCAGGATGGTGACGATGGTGTGGCCCGGCCCCATCCGCCGCGCCATCTTCACCGCGCCGGCCAGGTTGATGCCGGTCGACCCGCCCAGCAGCAGCCCTTCGTCCCGGGCCAGGCCGAACAGAACCTCCAGCGCCTCCTGGTCGGTCGCCTGCTGCGCCCAGTCGAGCGGCATGCCCTCGAGGTTCCGGGTCACCCGGCCCTGGCCGATGCCCTCGGTGATCGAGCTGCCCTCGGCCTTCAGCTCGCCATGCTCGTACCAGTTGTACAGCGCCGCCCCCAGCGGGTCGGTCAGGGCGATCTGCACCTTCGGGTCGCGCTCCTTCAGCGCCAGGGCGACGCCGGCCAGCGTGCCGCCGGTGCCGACGGCGCAGGTGAAGCCGTCGACCTTGCCGCCGGTCTGCTCCCAGATCTCCGGCCCGGTGGTCTGGTAATGGCCGTCGCGGTTGGCGACATTGTCGAACTGGTTGGCCCAGATCGCGCCGTTCGGCTCGCTCTGCGCCAGTTCGGCCGCCAGGCGCTCGGAGTAGCGGACGTAGTTGTTCGGGTCCTTGTAAGGCACCGCGTCGACCTCGACCAGCCGGGCGCCGGCCAGGCGGATCGCGTCCTTCTTCTCCTGGCTCTGGGTCCGCGGCAGGACGATGACGCTGCGGTAGCCCAGCGCCCGGCCGACCAGCGCCAGGCCGATGCCGGTGTTGCCGGCCGTGCCCTCGACGATGGTGCCGCCCGGCCGCAGCGTGCCGCGCGCCTCGGCGTCGCGGATGATCGCCAGCGCCGCCCGGTCCTTGACCGAGCCGCCGGGGTTCAGGAACTCCGCCTTGCCCAGGATCTCGCAGCCCGTCTGCTCCGACAGGCGGGCGAGGCGGATCAGCGGCGTGTTGCCGATCGCGCCGACGAAGCCGTCGACGATCTGGCGGGAAGGCGTATCGCTCATGCTCGGTCCCGGTTCTCGGATCAGGGCGTCCTGGGAGACCTTAGAGGGCGCCTTTGGCCGCTTCAAGCGACGCCCAGCGGCGGCGCCCATTGGCGGCGCAACGACTCCCGGTTCAGCGCGAACCACTGCAGCGCGATCAGGGTGATGGCGTTCTGGATCCGGCCCTCGGCCAGCAGCGCCAGGGCCTCGTCCGCCGCCATCGGCAGGATGCGGATGTCCTCCTGCTCGGTCGCCAGCCCGTGCAGGCTGCCCTCGGCCGGGGCCGTGACCCGGCCGCAGAACAGGCTGACCCATTCGTTGAAACCGCCGGGGCTGGTGGCGAACTCGCCGACCGGCAGCAGCTCGGCGACGGCCAGGCCGGTCTCCTCCTGCGTCTCGCGGGCGGCGGAATGCTCCGGCGACTCGCCGGCATCGATCAGCCCGGCCGGGATCTCGACCATCCAGGCCGGCCGGTCGGCGATCCAGGCGCCCAGCCGGAACTGCTCCACCAGCACCACCCGGTCGGCGACCGGGTCGTAGGGCAGCAGGCCGACGGCCGGCCGGCGCAGCACCAGCTCGCGCGTCAGCGGCTCGGTCCAGCCGCCGTCGAAGCGGCGGTGGCGCAGCTGCAGCCGGTCCAGCCGGAAGAAGCCGGCATAATCGGTCTGCCGCTCGATCAGCTCGACATCGGCGTCATTGTCGAAGGCCACTCTCGTTCACTCCTGCGCGGCGGGCGACGCCCGGACCATAGCGGCGCCGTCGGCCGGGCGCCACGGCGCCGCGCGCCGCAGGTGCGAGCGGAGTATGGGGATTAGGGTTTGACGCGGCGCCGCCACGGTCGTGATACTTCCTATCGGGCCCGGCGGGCTGCGATGTCGCGGACGGGCGCTTCGTTGTCGCCAGGGGAAACAAGGGGACGGCCCGCGGGCCGTCTAATGGCCTTGGTTGCGGGCCGAGGCTTCGGAAACTCAAGAAAGCCATCGCCGCCACAGGGTGGTTCCAATAGCGTCTCGACAGGGAGAGCCTGATGGACATCAAGGATCTGGGGAAGGTTCACGTCGCGATTCCGAAGCTGGCCGAGGACCTGCGCGACGGCCGGGTCGACCGGCGCGAGTTCCTGCGCACCTCGGTGCTGCTCGGCCTGGCGATCCCGACCGCCTATTCCGTGGCCTCGGTGCTGACCGGCGAACCGCTGATGCCGCGGGCGGTGGCGCAGGACACGCCGCGCAAGGGCGGGACCCTGCGGGTCGGCATCTTCGTCATGGATGCCAGCGACCCGGCGATCTACGACTGGTCGGAGAAGGGCAACTCCGCGCGGCAGCTGATCGAGCCGCTGGTGCGGATCGGCACCGACAACCTGTCGCATCCCCACCTCGCCGAGAAATGGGAGGCGAATGACGACGTCACGGTGTGGACGCTGTCGCTCCGCAAGGGGGTGAAGTGGAGCAACGGCGACGACTTCAACGCCGACGACGTGATCAAGACCTTCGAGCGCTGGCTCGACAGCAAGACCGGCTCCTCCAACCAGGGCCGGTTCAGCGGCCTGACGGTGAAGGAAGGCGACACCATCAAGATCGCGCCGAACGCGCTGGAGCGCGTGGACGACCACACGGTGCGCTTCCACTTCCAGAACGCCATGCTCTCCTTCCCCGAGAGCCTGGGCGACTATCCGGCGCTGATCACCCATCGCGACTTCGCCACCAAGCACGAAGCCAACCTGATCAAGAATCCGATCGGTACCGGCCCCTTCACCCTGAAGGAATACACGGTCGGCCAGCGCGCCGTGTACACCAAGAAGGCCGATTACTGGGGCGGCGAGCCCAATATCGACGAGCTGCAGTTCATCGACCTGGGCGCCGACCCGGCGGCGGAGCTGGCGGCCCTGTCCTCCGGCCAGGTCGACCTCTTGTACAAGCTCGACCCCAACCTGCTGCCGGGCTACCAGGCCAACCCGACATTCAAGGTCTATGACAAGGACACGGCGATCGTCGGCGTGGCCCGCATGCGGGTGACCGAGAAGCCGTTCGACGACAAGCGGATCCGCCAGGCGGTGCAGGCCTGCATCGACCACGACCGGCTGCTGCAGCTGGCCTATCAGGGCCTCGGCATCGCGGGCCAGGACTTCCACGTCGCGCCGATCCATCCGGAATACACCGATCTCGGCCCGATGAAGCAGGACTACGACAAGGCCAAGAAGCTGCTGGCCGAGGCCGGCCACCCGAACGGCCTCGACATCGAGATCAACTGCGTCGACGACCCGAAATGGGAAGGCCAGATCGGCGTGGTGCTGTCCGAGATGCTGAAGCCGGCCGGCATCAACCTGAAGGTCAACATCCTGCCCGGCGGCACCTATTGGGACCGCTGGACCAAGTGGCCGTTCAGCGTCACCCAGTGGACCACCCGGCCGCTCGGCGTCCAGGTGCTCGACGTCGCCTACCGCAAGGGCGCGGCCTGGAACGAGAGCGGCTACGACAACCCGGAGTTCGAGAAGCTGCTGAACCAGGCGCAGGCCACGATCGACGTGCCGAAGCGCAAGGAGATCGTGAAGCAGATCGAGCAGATCCTGCAGGACGACGCCATCAGCATCATCCCGTTCTGGCTCAAGATCTACACCGCCAGCACGGACAAGGTGCAGGGCTTCGCCTACCACTTCGCCCGCGAGATGTATCTCGACAAGGTGTGGCTGTCGGCGTGAGGACGCAGACCAGAGGCATCGGACGGGGGCGCATCGCCCGTCCCCGGGCCGGCAAGCGTGGGGAGGCGGTCAGGCGATGCTGATCTTCCTCGCCAAGCGCGCCTTCTTCATGATCGTGACCATGCTGGCGGTGTCGCTGCTGGTCTTCCTCCTGCTGGAGGTGAACGGGGCGTCCGTGGCGGTGAAGGTCCTCGGCCCCTACAGCTCGGAGGAGCAGCGCCAGCTCTGGCTCGAGGCGCACGGCTATTTCGCGCCGTGGTACGAGCGCTACCTCGCCTGGCTCGGCCGGATGGCGAGCGGCGAGTTCGGCGATAGCCTGCGCTTCAAGACACCGGTCGCCGACGTGCTCTGGCCGCGGCTGGAGAACACCGCGATCCTTGCCGCCTTCGTCTTCCTGATCATGGTGCCGGTCTCCGTCGTGCTCGGCGTCCTGGCCGGCATGCGCGAGGGCTCGGCCACCGACCGCTCGATCTCGGTGCTGTCGATCGTCACCACCTCGATCCCGGAATTCGCCTCGGCGACCTTCCTGTCCTTCCTGTTCGTGCTGGTCCTGAAATGGCTGCCGGGCACCAGCGGGATGAACCAGGGCTTCGACATCCTGCAGCTGGTGATGCCGGTCGCGGTGCTGGTGCTGTACGATTTCGGCTACGTCACCCGGATGATGCGCGCCTCGATGGCCGAGGTGATGCAGAGCCCCTATATCCGCACCGCGGTGCTGAAGGGCATCCCCTACAGGCGGGTGATCCTGCGCCACGCCCTGCGCAACGCGCTGATCGCGCCCTTCACCGTGATCGTGCTGCAGATCAACTGGCTCTTGTCCGGCGTGATCGTGGTCGAGGCCTTCTTCGGCTACAAGGGCTTCGGCGCCCTGCTGCTCGAAGCCTCGCTGAACCAGGACATCTACCTGATCCAGGCCTGCGCCATGGTCTCGGTCTTCGTCGCCGTGGCGACCCAGACCATCGCCGATGTCGGCTACACCTATCTGAACCCGCGCATCCGCTTCACCTGAGGGGTCGGAATGGCCGAGATTTCGCTGCCGCCACCATCCTCGCTGGGCCGCAACCCGATCCTCCGCGCGTTGCGCTCGGTGCTGCTGCTGCGCGAGAGCTGGGTCGGCGTGGTCGGCGTGCTGATCGTGCTGTTCTGGATCGCCGTGGCGCTGCTGGCGCCGGTGATCGCCCCGTTCCCGCCGAACCAGAACCTGCTGCCGTTCAAGCCGCCCGGCACCGTGGCGCCAGATGGCGGGGTGTTCTGGCTCGGCACCGACCAGCTCGGCCGCGACATCCTCAGCCGGGTGATCTGGGGCGCGCGCCGGGTGCTGATCTACGCCCCGCTGGCCACCGCCTGCGCCTATGCGCTCGGCGTCACCATGGGGCTGCTGGCCGGCTACAAGCGCGGCCTGTGGGACGACGTGCTCAGCCGGGTCGGCGACATCATCCTGTCCTTCCCGATCCTGGTGCTCTACGTCGTCATCATCACCACCTTCGGCCCGTCCGGCATCAACATCGTGCTGGCGGTCACCTGCGCCAGCGCCCCCGGCATCATGCGCATCGTCCGCGGCCTGACGCTGGACCTGCGCAACCGCGACTACGTCGCCGCGGCGCAGACCCGCGGCGAATCCTCGCTCTACATCATGTTCGTCGAGATCCTGCCGAACGCCCGCGGGCCGCTGATCGTCGATGCCTGCCTGCGGCTCGGCTACACCATCATCACCATCGGCGTGCTGGGCTTCCTCGGCCTCGGCCTGCCGCCGCCCGACCCGGACTGGGGCGGCATGGTCAACGAGACCCGCGCCATGGCCGCCTTCGCGCCCTGGATGACGGTCTTTCCCTGCATCGCCATCTCGTCGCTGGTCCTCGGCCTGAACCTGCTGGCGGACGGGCTGCGTGAAATCTCGCTGAAGGATTGAGGCGATGACGGTCGAGCTGATCCCGCCGCGCGACCCCGCCACACCGATCCTGGAGATCGACCGGCTGTCGATCTCCTACCTCACCCGCGCCGCCGAGATCCCGGCCGTGGTCGATTTCTCGCTCACCGTCCGCCCCGGCGAATGCGTCGGGCTGGTGGGCGAGAGCGGCTGCGGCAAGTCGACCGTGGCGATGGCGATCATGCGCTATCTCGGCCGCAACGGCCGCATCGCCGGCGGCACCATGAAGTTCCGCGGCCGCGACCTGATGGCGATGCCGGAGGAGGAGCTGCGGCGGATCCGCGGCGCCGAGATCGCCATGGTCTACCAGGAGCCGATGGCGGCGCTGAACCCGGCGCTCAGGATCGGCGACCAGCTGGCCGAGGTGCCGCTGTGCCACGAGCCCGGCTGCACCCGCGAGCAGGCGCTGACCCGGGCCCGCGACATGCTGGCCCGGGTGCGGCTGGGCGACCCCGACCGCGTGCTGCAGGCCTATCCGCACCAGATCTCGGGCGGCCAGCAGCAGCGCGTGGTCATCGCCATGGCGCTCCTGTCCAACCCCTCGCTGCTGCTGCTGGACGAGCCGACCACGGCGCTCGACGTCACGGTCGAGGCCGGCATCGTCGACCTGATCGCCGAGCTCGGCCGGACGCTCGGCACCGCCATGCTCTACATCAGCCACAATCTTGGGCTGATCCGCGAGACCTGCGACCGGGTCTGCGTCATGTATGCCGGCCAGGCGGTGGAGGAGGGGACGATCGACCAGATCTTCGCCGCCCCGCGCCATCCCTACACCCAGGGCCTGTTCGGCTGCATCCCGACCCCGGGACGGGACAAGACCAGCCGGCCGCTGGTGCCGATCCGCGGCCAGCTGCCGCTGCCGCAGGCCCGGCCGCAGGGCTGCTGGTTCGGGCCGCGCTGCGACCATTTCGAGGCCGGTCGCTGCGATGCCGTGGCGGTGCCGATGCTGCCGGCCAGCGAGACCCGGGGGGTGCGCTGCCTGCGCTGGGAGGAGATCGAGGCGAAGCCGCCGGTCCCGATGCCGCTCGAGGCCGTGCCGGTCGTCGCCGCCGCGAACGACCAGCCCGTGCTGGAGGTCGCGGCGATGCGCAAGCACTACCCGATCTACGACAGCTCGATCGCGGCGCTGCTCGGCAGCGACCGCACCCGCTACGTCCGCGCCAACGAGGCGATCAGCTTCGAGGCGCGCGGCGGCCAGACCGTCGCCATCGTGGGCGAGAGCGGCTGCGGCAAGTCGACCTTCGCGCGGGTGCTGATGGGGCTGGAGACGGCGACCGACGGCACCGTCTCCTTCCGCGGCACCGATATCGGCCGCAAGCCGGTGCAGCGGCGCGACGCCAAGCTCCTGTCCTCGCTGCAGATGGTGTTCCAGAACCCGAACGACACGCTGAACCCCAGCATGACGGTGGGCCAGCAGATCGGCCGGGTGATCCGCAAGTTCGGCGTCAAGAAGGGCCGGCGCAATGTCGAGGAGGAGGTGCTGCGCCTGCTCGACCTGGTCAAGCTGCCGCGCGCCTTCATCGACCGCAAGCCGCGCCAGCTCTCCGGCGGGCAGAAGCAGCGCGTCGGCATCGCCCGCGCCTTCGCCGGCGCCCCGGCCATGGTGGTGGCGGACGAGCCGGTCTCGGCCCTCGACGTCTCAGTCCAGGCGGCGGTCACCGGCCTCCTGGTCGACATCCAGCGCCGCTCCGGCACCACGCTCTTGTTCATCAGCCACGACCTCGGCGTGGTCCGCTACCTGGCCGACCGGGTGGTGGTGATGTATCTCGGTCAGGTCATGGAGCAGGGGACGACCGACGCGGTCTTCCAGCCGCCCTATCATCCCTACACCGAGGCGCTGCTGGCCGCCGTGCCGGTGGCCGACCCGACGATCGAGAAGAAGCGCATCATCCTGGAAGGACCGCTGCCCAGCCCGCTGGATCCGCCGCAGGGCTGTCCCTTCCACACCCGCTGCCCGCGCAAGCTCGGCGGGATCTGCGAGACCGAGGCGCCGCCCGAGCGTGCCGGCACCGACGGCCACCTCATCCGCTGCCATATTCCGCTGCCGGACCTCGCGGCGGTGGAACCCGTCCTGGGGCGTGCGGGTTAACCGTGGCGGTGTAGATCGCCTTATGCGGGTATTGCGGCCCGGTTTCTCGCGACATACTATAGTATGAGGCGGGCCGGGTTCGACACTGCGGCAACGGGGGACCGCACCAGATCGGTCGTTCGCGATCGTATTCGGTGTCGGGCCGAGACCCGCAGGAGGAAGTAACAATATGGCGACCCGCGGTTCGGACCGACAGCGCCGGCGCAAGACCATCACGGAGGATGGCCCGGATCCGGTGGATGTCCATGTCGGTGCCCGACTGCGCCAGCGCCGCACCCTCCTGGGAATGAGCCAGGAGAAGCTGGCCGCGGCCTTCGGCGTATCGTTCCAGCAGATCCAGAAATACGAGCGCGGCGCCAACCGCGTCAGCGCCAGCCGGCTGCACCAGCTGACGCACATCCTCAACGTGCCGGTCGGCTATTTCTTCGAAGGCATGACCGATGCCCCGCAGAACGGCGCGACCCATCCGGCGCACGACGCCGAGATGGTGGCCAGCCGCGAGACGCTGGAGCTGGTGCGCGCCTATTACCGGATCGAGGATGCGACGGTCCGCCGCCGCCTGGTCGACCTGCTGCGCTCGCTCGGGCCGGACGCGACCGAGCACTGAGAGCCCTTTTGGAAATGCGCTGGCGTGAGTCGGCTGGTGGTGGTTTCGAGAACTGGCGCGCAGCGGACGTTTGGGTCCGTGAGCACCGGAAGCGCAGAAACCGCCATCAGACGGCCGCGCCAGTAGCATTTCCAAAAGGGCTCTGAGACGGCCCGACCCCTGGGACGGTTTGCCCGGGTCGCGTTTCCGGCTGGCATCGCGGCCGGGGCGGGGTTACATCACCCTCAGTTCCGATAGCCGAGGCTAGCCCGTGTCGCTCCCCTTCGTCGACCTCAAGCAGCAATATGCCCGCCTGAAGCCGCTGATCGACGCCCGCATCCATGCGGTGCTCGACCACGGCCAGTACATCCTGGGGCCGGAGGTGGCGGAGCTGGAGGGCGAGCTGGCGCGGCGGGCCGGCGCCCGCCACTGCCTGACGGTGGCCAGCGGCACCGACGCGCTGATCATGCCGCTGATGGCGCGGGATATCGGTCCGGGCGACGCCGTCTTCGTGCCGGCCTTCACCTTCACCGCGACGGCCGAGGCGATCCTGCTGCTCGGCGCCTCGCCGGTCTTCGTCGATGTCGATCCCGCGACCTATCTGGTCGACCTCACCGATCTCGAGCGCCGCATCGCCACGGTCGGGGCCGCCGGCAAGCTCAAGCCCAAGGCGGTGATCGCGGTCGACCTGTTCGGCCTGCCGGTCGACTATCCGAAGCTGCAGGCGATCGCCGACGCGCATGGCCTGTTCGTCATCGACGACGCGGCGCAGAGCTTCGGCGGCGCCTTTCACGGCCGCCCGGTCGGGTCGCTGGCACCGGTCACCGCCACCAGCTTCTACCCGGCCAAGCCGCTCGGCTGCTACGGCGACGGCGGCGCCATCTTCACCGATGACGACGAGCTGGCCGCGGTGCTGAAGTCGATCCGCGTCCATGGCGAGGGCAAGAGCCGCTACGACACCGTGCGGGTCGGTCTCAACGCCCGTTTCGACACCATCCAGGCGGCGGTGCTGCTGGCCAAGCTGCCCAGCTTCGGCGAGGAGCTGGCCGCCCGCGACCGGCTGGCGCGGCACTACTCGGCCCGGCTGTCCAACCGCATCCAGACGCCGGTGATGCCGGACGGGCTGACCTGCGCCTGGGCGCAATACACCATCCGCGTGGCGGACCGCGACGCGGTGCGGGCGAAGCTGGGCGAGGCCGGGGTGCCGACCGCGATCTACTACCCGACGCCGATGCATCTGGCCGAGGCCTACCGCGCCCATGGCGAAGGCGAGGGCTCGCTGCCGGTCAGCGAGGCGCTGAGCCGCGAGGTGCTGAGCCTGCCGATGCACCCCTTCCTGTCCGACGCCGACGCCGACCGCGTCTGCGACGCGGTGATCGCGGCGGTCGGCTGAGGCTCAGCGCGTCGCCACCGCCACTGCGGCGCCGGCCATCACCGTGCCGGTGCCGCGGTTGATCGCCTTGAGCGCCCGTGGCGACCGGAACATCCGGCGGGCGCGCAGCGCCAGCACGACATAGGCCGCCAGCACGGCGCCGTAGACCACGACCAGCGTGGCGGCGAGCTCGGCGAAGCCCATCCAGGTCATGTGCTGCAGGTCGATGATGGTCGGCAGCAGCGCCAGGTAGAACAGCGTCGTCTTCGGGTTGCCGAGGCAGACCGAGATGCCGGCCAGGAACAGGCGAACGCCTTCGCCGCGCACCGGCTGCGCCTCGACCGGCGCCGTGGCCGGGGCGGTCCATAGCCGCCAGGCGAGATACAGCAGATAGGCGGCGCCGGCGTATTTGATCACGATGAAGACCGGCTGCAGCGTCGCCGCCAGCATGGCGAGGCCGAGCGCCGTGGCACCGAGCCACATCAGGTCTCCGGCCATCAGCCCGGCGCAGAAGGCCGGCGCGCCCCGGCTGCCGCGGCCCAGCACGCGGGCCACCAGCGCCGCGGTGGTCGGGCCCGGCACGGCGCAGGCGACGCCGAGCGTGACGGCATAGATCAGAAGCGTCGACGCATCCATCGGCTGAACCTTCGGCAGGGGCCGGACAATACCGGCCCGGCCATTATGCACGCTCGAAATCGTCTCGTCTCGCAGCCTATTGAAAAGGCTCGACATTCGTCAGATTGGAGCGCTTCTGATTAGTCGGAATAAATTCAGAAATAAATTTTAACTTTTGTTTGTGTCGTGATTGAGTGCAGTATCGACAAGCGAAAAATTGCGCCGTCGATCTACTCTGGATCCGGCCCGCTTCATCCAAATGTTTTGGGGCATCGGAAATCATGTCTTTGCCGAGCTTGTTTCATGCCACGGCCATCATTGCGTCTGGCGTCGAAATCGGTGAAGGCACCCGCATCGGGGCGTATGCCGTGATCGGCGAAGGGGTCCGGCTCGGGCGCGACAATATCGTCGGGCCTCATGCCGTGGTCGAGGGCGACACCGAGATCGGCGATCGCAATCACATCTTCCAGTTCGCCTCGGTCGGCGCCCAGCCGCAGGACCTGAAGTTCAGCGGCGGCAACAGCCGGCTGCGGATCGGCGACGGCAACGTCTTTCGCGAGCACGTCACCATCCATTCCGGCGCGGCGCGGCCGCTCGGGGTGACCACGATCGGCGACGGCAACCTGTTCATGGCCAACGCCCATGTCGGCCACGACTGCCGCATCGGCAATCACACCCGCTTCGTCAACGGGGCGATGATCGCCGGCTATGGCGAGGTCGGCGACCATGCCTTTCTCAGCGGCCTGGTTGCGGTTCATCAATTCACCCGGATCGGCGCCTTCGCCTTCGTCGCGGCCGGCGCCATGGTGTCCCAGGACGTGCCGCCCTTCTGTCTGGCACAGGGTGACCGGGCCCGGCTGGTGTCGCTGAACGAGGTCGGGCTGCGCCGCAACGGCTTCATCGAGGCGGATGTGCTGATGCTGCGCAAGGTGTTCCGCATGCTGTTCCGCGGCGGCGGCGCCAAGGCCGAACGGATGGCGGCGGTCCATCATGCCTATGGCGACCGCCGCGGGGTCGATCTGCTGCTGCGTTTCCTGCTGGATACGAAGCGAGGCCTGGCAGCGGCCTGAGTGCCTTACAGGCTGAGGATCGGCGGCCTGCGGTGCCGGGTGGCGCTCTCGTAGTCGAAGGCGAAGGACAGCAGGGCCGCCTCGCTCCACATCGGGCCGATGAAGAGCAGGCCGAAGGGCGCGCCCGACGCGGTGCGGCCGGCCGGCACCGTCACGCCGGGCAGGCCGGCGATGTTGATCTCGGAGACCGCGGTCTCCTGGATCGCCTGGCCGCTGCCCGCGAACGGCAGCTCGCCGCGCATCTGCGGGACCGCCAGCCCGTCGAGCCGGTGCCGCGCCATGACCTCGGCGAAGATCTCGAGATAGGCCTCCTTCGCCGCCAGGAAGTCGGACAGGTCCGGCGGCGCCGACGGGTCGGCCAGGCCGGCCCGGAATGCCGGCGCATCCGCCATGAAGGCGAGCACGCCGCCCGGGCCGAACGGGTCCTCGGCGGCGACCGCGGCCTTGAAGGCCTCGAAGGACCGGATCGCGGCGTCCGGGCCCAGCCGCGTCAGGTAACGGTCCAGGTCGTAGGGCAGGCCTTCGATGCCGCGCGGGTCGAACCCCTCGGCGCCCGGCGCCGGGCGGGCGATGTCGGCGAAGCCCGACCCCGCGAACGGATCCTCGACCAGGACCACGCCCCGCGCCTCCAGCTCGCCGGTCGCCCGCCGGTACGCCACAGCCGTCCCGGGCGACAGCGCCTGGCTGCGCCATCCCGGCCCGTACAGGCCGAGGCGCTTGCCGTGCAGCGATCCGGCGTCGAGTCCGGCGGCGTAGCCGCCCCGCGGCCGGTGCCCGATCCCGGCCACGGTCTTGGGGTCCTCCGGGCTGAAGCCGGCCAGCACGTCCAGCGTCAGCGCCGCGTCGCGCACGCAGCGCGCGATCGGGCCGACGACGTCGCGGGTGCTGCCGGCCAGCGGCATGACCCCGGCATTGGGCACCAGGCCGAAGCTCGGCTTGATCCCGACCAGATCCTGGGCCGATGCCGGATTCTGGATCGACCCGCCGGTCTCCTCCGCCAGGCCCAGCACGGCGAGGCTGCCGGCGACCGCGGTGGCGGTTCCGGCGCTGCTGCCGCCGGGCACGCGGCCAGGGTAGGCGGCATTGAGCGTCGCGCCGGCCCAGCTGTCGTCGGCATGGCTGCCCGACGCGCTCAGCACCGGGACATTGGTCTTGCCCAGGATCACGGCGCCCGCGGCGCGCATCCGCGCCACCACCGGCGAATCCGTCGCCGGGATCAGGTCGACGCCGCCGGCCCGGGCGCTCAGCAGCCGCCAGCCGCCGGTGCTGGGCAGCCCGGCCATGTCCATGGTGTCCTTGACCACGACCGGCACCCCGGCCAGCGGGCCCGGCGCCTCGCCCGCGGCGCGCCGCCGGTCGATCTCGCGCGCCTCGCGCAGGGCGTCGGGGTTCGCCGTGATCACCGCGACATGGCGCGGATTGTACCGGGCGATGCGGTCGAGGAAGGCCTGGGTCAGCGCCTCCGCTGTGATGCCCCGGGCCAAGGCGGTCTCGACATCCGCCACCGTCATCTCGACGGGGTCGATCGCGGTCGACGCGGCTGTGGTCATGGCGGCTCCTGGCGAGTGCGGGACGATAGCGCGCGGGTCGTCCATCGGCCAAGCGGTCCTGGGGACAGATGGTGCAACGCAATGATGTGTAACAAATTTTGAGTTCCGCCCTGGCGCCGCGGCCGGCAGGATCGCCAGCGTGCCGGACCGTCCGGCCGCCGTGTTTCCAGTCGGGATCCTGCATGACGTCGTCCCTGATCCACCGCACCGCGATCATCGAGCCCGGGGCCGAGATCGGCGAGGGCACCCGCATCGGCGCCTATGCCGTGATCGGGCCCAAGGTCCGGATGGGCCGCGACTGCATCGTCGGGCCGCATGCGGTGGTCGAGGGGCGGACCGAGATCGGCGACCGCAACCAGGTCTTCCAGTTCGCCTCGGTCGGCGCGCCGCCGCAGGACCTGAAGTACAGGGGCGAGGAGACGCGGCTGGTCATCGGCCACGACAACATCATCCGCGAATACGTCACCATCCAGCCGGGCGTCGGCGTCTCCGGCGGGCTGACCACGGTCGGCGACGGCAACCTGTTCATGGCCTGCTCGCACATCGCCCATGACTGCCGCATCGGCAGCCACGCCCAGTTCGCCAACGCCGCGACCCTGGCCGGCCATGTCGAGGTCGGCGACCACGTCCATGTCAGCGGCCTGGCTGGGGTGCACCAGTTCACCCGCATCGGCGCCCATGCCTTCGTCGCCGCCGGGGCCATGGTGGCGCAGGACGTGCCGCCCTTCTGCCTGGTCCAGGGCGACCGGGCACGCCTCGTGTCGCTGAACGAGGTCGGGCTGCGCCGCCACGGCTTCACCGAGCCGGAGGTGATGGCCCTGCGCCGCGTATTCCGCGCCCTGTTCCGCGGCACCGGGGAGAAGGCCGAGCGGATGGCGCGGGTCCGCCGCGACCATGCCGGCGACAAGGGCGTGGCCGAGCTGCTGGAGTTCCTGTCCGACACCAGGCGCGGGCTGGTCGCGGCCTGACGGCAACGGGCCGGCCTCTCGGCGCGTTGATGACTCGAAGCCGATCGTCGAGGAGGACGCCATGACCGCCGTGAGCCCGATCCAGGCCGGCATCGCCGTCGACGCGCCGCAGGATCGTGCCTTCGACGCCTTCACCCGGGAGATCGGGCGGTGGTGGCCGCTCGCCTACACCTATGCCCAGGCGGAGCTCGACACCGCGGTTATCGAGCCGCGGGCCGGCGGCCTCTGGTTCGAGCGCGACCGCGCCGGCCGTGAGACCGCCTGGGGCGAGGTCCGCGCCTGGGAGCCGCCGTCGCGGCTGGTGCTGTCCTTCGCCGTCAGCCCGGAGCGGGCGCCGGAGCCCGAGGAGCGGGCCAGCGAGGTCGAGATCCGCTTCGTGCCGGAGCAGGGGCGCACCCGGATCGAGCTGGAGCACCGCGACTTCGAGCGCCACGGCGACGGGGCGGCCCGGCTGCGCGACGGCATGGCCTCGCCCGGGGGCTGGCCGCTGATCCTCGCCGACTTCGCGCGGTACATCCGGGGTTGAGGACCAGCGCGTAGGTTGGGTTCGCGGACGCGAACCCAAACCCAACATGTTTTGCCCCTGTTGGGTTCGCCAGAGCGAACCCAACCTACGATGTCTCAGCCGACCGGCATCTCGTTTTCGATCCACTCGGTGAGCGACGCGTGCTTCGGCGCCCAGCCCAGTTCCGCCCGCGCCCGCTTGCCTCGAACCCGGCTGTTCGAGCCGAGCGAGTAGACGGCGTGGCCGAAGCCCAGCGTGGCGACGGCGTCGTCGATCGGCCAGGGCTGCGGCGCGCCGAGGCCGAGACGCCGGGCGAGCGCCGCCGCGGCCTCGGCGAAGGAGGCTTCGCCGTTCTCGACATAGGTGAAGGCGCCGGCCGGCGCGCGGTCCAGCGCCAGGGCATAGAGTTCCGCCATGTCGTCGACATGCACGTTCGACCAGATGTTCAGGCCGCGCCCGACATGCCGGACCACGCCGGATGTCCGTGCCGCGGCGACCAGCGTCGGGATCTGCACGCTGTCGGCATGCAGCCCGGGCCCGGTGCCGTAGATCAGGCTGTTGCACAGCACCACCGACCGCACGCCGCGCCCGGCAGCGTCGACGATCAGCCGGTCGATGGCGACCCGCGCGGCCTTGCCCGGCACCGGCTCGACCGGCGTGTCCTCGTCGTAGATCCGGTCCGAGGCCCATTCGCCGCGGGCGTCGTCGGCCACCACGCTGGTGCCGCTGGTGTGCAGGAAGGGCTTGCCGCTGCCGGCGAGGGCGTCGAGGAAGGCTTCGACCGCCGTCCGGTCGTCGGAATCGGCGGCGTTGACCACCGCGTCGGCCGCCTTCGCCTCCCGCGCCAGCAGCGCCGTGTCCGACAGTTCGCCCCGCACCGGCTCGATGCCCAGCGCCTGCAGCCGCGCCGCCTTGTCCGGCGACCGCACCAGGCCGCGGATCCGGTGCCCGTCTTTCACCAGCCGCAGGGCGACGGCGCCGCCGATATAGCCGCTGGCGCCGGTCAGGAAAATGGTCATGCCGATGCTTTCGTCCGCGTTCAGATCCTGAAGAAGATGGGGGCAGGGAACCTGTGTCGGGAAGCCATCCGGCCGGACAAGCTGGCATGAAGCGAATTCACAGACGGAAGCCCCGCAAACGGACAGGCCTGCTACGACGTGATCCGGTCCAGATCGTCGTAGAGAGCTTGGCTGTGGCGGTACAGCCGGTCGAACACCGGCTGCATCCGGGCGTAGCGCTTGGCCCAGGCGGGGTCCGGTTCGATCTCGGCGCCGTAGCGCACGAACGCCCCGGCCGCGTCCTGCACCGTGGAAAATCGGCCGGTGGCGGCGGCGACCATGGCGGCGCAGCCGACCACGCCGCATTCCGCCTCCTCCGGCACCAGGATCGGCAGGCCGGTGGCGCTGGCCTTGATCTTCAGCCACAGCCCGGTCTTGGCGCCGCCGCCGGAGGCGATCAGCCGGTCCAGCGGCCGGCCCGACGCCGCCTCCATCACCCGGATGTGGCGGGTGACGGCGAAGGCCACGCCCTCCAGCACCGCCCGGTGCAGCTCGGCCAGGCCGTGCCCGGCGCCGAGGCCGAAGAACTGCGCCCGGGCGTTGCGATGGGCGCCCAGCCGCTCGCCCACCAGATAGGGCAGGAACAGCAGGCCGCCGGCGCCCGGCGCGGCCTCGGCCGCCTTGGCGACGATCTCGGGATAGCCCAGCGCGCCCTCGTGGAAGGCGCGGCGGGCCCAGCGCATGGCGTCGCCGCCGCTCTCCAGCAGCACGAAGGGCCCCCAGCCGCCCTCGATCGTGGCGACGTTGCAGATCTCGGGGTCCAGCAGCGGCGCCTCGGTGATCAGGGTGATGATCGAGGACGTGCCGGTGACGTCGGAGACCAGCCCCGGCCGGCAGGCGCCCGAGCCCAGCAGCGCCATCGGATAGTCGGCACCGCCGACCAGCACCGGCGTGCCCGCGAGCAGGCCGGTCTCCACCGCCGCCGCTTCGGTGACGCCGCCCAGGATCTCCAGCGGCGACCGCAGCCGCGGCAGCTTGGCCGCGTCCAGCCCCAGCAGCGCGATCATGGCGGGCGACCAGTCGCGCGTCGCCGGATTCATCAGGAAGCTGCAGGACCCTTCCGTCGCCTCCATGGCGATCTCGCCGGTCAGGCGGAAATTGACCCAGTCCTTCGGCATCATCACCGCCGCCGCCCGGCGGTACGCCTCAGGGTTGTGGTCGCGGATCCAGGCCAGCTTGAAGCCCGGCCAGGCCGGGGTCGGCGGGTTGCCGCTCTCGGCCAGGTAGGTCGCAGGCGCATGGTCGCGCTCGAACGCCGAGACCAGATCCAGCGTGCGCTTGTCGTTCCACAGCGGGACGGTGTCGCGGGTCAGGGCGCCGGTGTCGTCGACCAGCACCGTGCCATGCATCTGGCCGCAGGCGCAGACCGCGGCGATGCGGTCGCGGGCGCCCTCGACCTGGTCCAACACGGTGCGCACCGACTGCACGACCCCGGCCCACCAATCGGCCGGCCGCTGCTCCGACCAGCCGAATTGCGGCACGATCTGCTCGTGCTCCCGCGCGGCGATGGCCAGGATCCAGCCGCCGTCATCGACCAGCGCCGCCCGCGCGCTGCCGGTGCCGACATCGATCGAAAGGGCGAGGTCTCGGGTCATGGCAGTTCCGTGCGGCAGGCCTAATGCCGGCGCAGCCAGCGCGTGCCGTGCTGCAGCAGCACGGCGATCACGATGATCGCGCCCATCAGGACCTGCTGATGATAGCCCGGGACGTTGGCCAGGTTCATGATGTTGCCGATCACGCCCATCACCATGGCGCCCAGCAGCGTGTTGATCATGCCGCCACGCCCACCCATCAGGCTGGCGCCGCCGATCACCACCGCGGCGATCACCGCCAGCTCGGCCCCGACCCCGACCTGGGCCGACCCGACGCCGGCCCGGGCGGTGGAGATGATGCCGGCCAGGGCGGCCAGCGCGCCGGAGATGACATAGACGGCGCAGACATAGCGCGGCACGGCGATGCCGGACAGGCGCACCGCCTCCTCGTTCGAGCCGATGGCCTGGACGATGCGGCCGAACTTGGTGAAGCCCAGCACCACCCCGCCGACGATGAACACGGCGAACATCAGCAGCACCGGCTGCGGCACGCCGAACAGGAAGCCGGCGCCGAAATCGGTGAAGGCCTGGCCGCTGTCGCCCAGCAGGATCGGCTGGCCGTTGGAGATGATCAGCGACAGGCCGCGCGCCGCCGTCATCATCGCCAGCGTCATGACGAAGGCCGGCAGGCGCAGATAGGCGACCAGGATGCCGGTGACCAGACCGCAGCCGGCGCCGGCCAGCACCACCAGCACGGTCGACGCCTCCGGCGACCATGTGGCCACCAGGTACGCGGACAGCACGCTGCCCAGCGCCGAGACCGACCCGACCGACAGGTCGATGCCGCGGGTCAGGATCACCAGCAGCATGCCGACCGCCATGATCCCGGTGCCGGAGATCTGGCGCAGCACGTTCATGATGTTCCGCTCGGTCAGGAAGGCGGGCGACATCAGATGCGCGCCGACGATCAGCAGCACGAAGATGCAGAAGGTACCGTAGCGGTGGAACAGCTCGCCGATATCGGTGCGGCTGCGCGGCTTGTCCGGCGTCCCGGCGGTCGTCGTGGTCATGCGTCAGCCCGCCATCCTCAGCTCGCCGTCGCGGCGGATCATCGCCAGCGACAGCAGGTTTTCCTCGCTGTAGCGCTCCGGCAGCAGCTCGCCGCGGATCTCGCCTTCGCCCATCACCAGCACCCGGTCGCACAGGCCGAACAGCTCCTGGTGCTCGGAGGAGATCACGATCACCGCCTTGCCATCGGCGGCCATGCGCTCGATCAGGGCGTAGATCTCGGCCTTGGCGCCGACATCGACGCCGCGGGTCGGCTCGTCGAGGATGATGACCTCGCCGCCGACATGGAACCACTTGGCCAGCACCACCTTCTGCTGGTTGCCGCCGGACAGGCTGGACACCGGCGCCTCGATGCCGGCGGCCTTGACCCGCAGGCTGCCCGCGAGGTCCCCGACCAGTCGCTTCTCGGCGACGCGGCGGATGAAGCCCAGCGGGTTCACCACCGGCTTCAGCCGGGCCATGGTGGCGTTGACCCGGATCGACAGCCCCAGGATCACGCCCTGGCCCTTGCGGTCTTCCGGCACCAGCCCGATTCCCGCCGCCACCGCGTCGAGCGGGGAGCGGATCGAGACTTTGCGCCCGTTTCGAAAAATATCGCCGCCGTCGCGCCGGTCGGCGCCGAAGATCAGCCGCGCCGTCTCGGTGCGGCCGGACCCGACCAGACCGCCCAGCCCCAGGATCTCGCCGGCCCGCACCGCGAAGCTGACGCCGCGCACCCGGGTGCCGGCGCGCAAGGCCTCGACCCGCAGCGCCTCCGCCCCCGCCTGGCGCCGCGACTTGTCGGCGAACATCGCCGACAGCGGCCGGCCGACCATCATGCGGATGACGTCGTCGATCCCGGCCTCCTGCGGCGTCACGGTGCCGACCGTGCGGCCGTCCTTCATCACCGTCATCCGGTCGGCGATGCGGAACACCTCCTCCAGCCGGTGCGAGATGTAGACGATGCCGACCCCGGCGCCGCGAAGATCGGCGATGATCCGGTGCAGCCGTTCGGCGTCGCGCGCCGCCAGCACCGCCGTCGGCTCGTCGAAGACGATGACGCGGATGTCGCGCGACAGCGCCTTGGCGATCTCCACCACCTGCTGGTGGGCGACGGCCAGGTCGCCGACCAGCCGGCGCGGATCGATGTCGAAGCCCAGCCGCTCGATCAGGGCGCGGGCCCGGCGGTTCAGGCCGCGCCAGCCGATCACCTTCGGCAGCTCGCGCATGAAGATGTTCTCGGCCACCGACAGGTCGGGCGCCAGCGCCAGCTCCTGGTGGATCACGGCGATGCCGCGCTGCAGCGCCTCGCGCGGGCCGCCGAACAGGACCGGCCGGCCCTCGATCCGCACCTCGCCGGCATCGGGCCGCATCTCGCCGCCCAGCACGCGCATCAGGGTCGACTTGCCGGCGCCGTTCTCGCCCAGCAGGGCATGCACCTCGCCGGGCCGCACCGTGAAGTCGACCCCGGCCAGGGCCCGGACGCCGCCGAAGGATTTGGCGATGCCGCGCAGATCCACCAGATCGGTCATGCTGTCCCTCCGGCAGGGCAGGGGCGGCGGGCCGGCCGCCGCCCCCGCTGATCAGAAGACAGCGTCGGGCCGGTAGTACTTGGCCACGTTGTCCTTGGTGATGGCATCGGGGGTGGTCAGGTCGGTCTTCGGGAAGTCGGCGGGCAGCGACCCGTCCAGCGCCTTCATGCCGACATCGACCGCGGTGCGCGCGATCAGGGCCGGGTCGTTCAGCCCGGTGGCGCCGTATTGCCCCTCCTGGATCAGCTGCAGCGCCTCCTTCTGCCCGTCGGCGGCGGCGACCAGCAGCACGTCGTTCAGCTTGCCCGCGGCCTCCAGCGCCTTGCGGGCGCCCAGCACCATCGAATCGTTCTCGCCGAGGACGACGTTGATGTCGGGATGGGCGACCAGCAGGTCCTCCATCGCCTTCAGCCCGCCCTCATGCGTCCAGCCGCCCCAGCCCTGGCCCACCACGGCGAAGCCGACCTTGCCGCCGTTGACCAGCTGGCCCTCGACCAGGCCGCGGAATACGCCCAGCCGGCGCTCCTGCCCGACGACATTGCCCTTCTCGCCGGAGAGCAGGGCGATCTTGAGCTCCTTGCCAGCGGTCGACTGCGCCAGCCACTGGCCGACCTGGAAGCCGTTCTGGTCGTTCGAGGACTGGATCAGGGTGATGTACTTGGCCTTGGGGTCGACCGTGCTGTCGATCGCCACCACCTTCACCCCGGCCGCGGCCGCGGCGTTGATGGCGGGGACCAGCCCCTGCGGGTCGGCGGCGTTGATGATCAGCAGGTTGACGCCCTTGGACACCATGTCCTCGACGTCGCCGATCTGCTTGCCCATGTCGTTCTGGGCGTCGGCGGTGGCCACCTGGCAGCCGGCCTTGGCGGCCTGGTCCTTGGCCGCGGCCTCCTGCGCCGCGAAATAGGGCGCGTTCAGCGTCTTCATCGAGATGCCGATCATGCAGTCCGCCGCCTGGGCGCTGCCGATCAGGAGGGCGGTCGTGGCCAGGCAGCCCGTCAACGCGGTCTTGAACATCCGGATCCTCCCTTGGTGCCCGGGCCTGTGCCGACCCGGTTCTGTAGTTAAAGTACCGAATCGATGGGTGGTCAATTCGATTCTGGGAATGAGGCGCTTGATTGACGCTTGAAACGGCTTTGAAACTGGCTCATTCATTCCGTGTCCGTAGTTTTGCTACGAAATCGGAGCGAACCATGCAGCTGCGCGAGCCGGGGCGATGCGTCATCGGCGTGACCGACGGGGGCCTCTCCGGGGCGACCGGGCGCTACGTCAAGACGCTCTCCGATCTCTCCGGCCTCTATGGCGACGCGGCGGCCTTTGCGGCGGCGGCGGCGGTGGGCGGCGACCGGATCGTCTACGAGGTGCAGGACTACCGGCCCTCCGCCGCCGCCGGCGACCTGATCTTCGGCGTCACCCGCATGGTGCCGGGCCGGATCGGGCGGGAGTTCTTCCTGACCCGCGGCCACATCCACGCCAGGGCCGACCGGCCGGAGATCTATACCGGCGAGGCCGGGCGCGGCCTGATGCTGATGGAATCGCCGTCCGGTGAGGTCCGCATCGTCGAGATCACGCCGCGCACCATCTGCTACGTGCCGCCCTACTGGATCCACCGCTCGGTCAATGTCGGGGATGGGGAGCTGGTGATGAGCTTCTGCTACCCGGCCGATGCCGGGCAGGATTACGGCATCATCGAGCAGGCCGGCGGCATGCGGCAGCGCATCCTGGACGACGGGTTCGGCGGCTGGGTCGCGGTCGACAACCCGGACTACCGGCCGCGGCCGCAGGCGCGGATCGACGCCCTGTTTGCGGCGCAGGGAGCCTGAGCATGGCCGCGTATCCGCCCGCCAGCCAGCCGACGCTGTACTTCATCGGCGTCACCACCGGCAAAAGCTCGATCATGAAGGTGTTCCCGGCCTGGGTCCGCGCGCTCGGCCTGGCGGACGCGGTGATCCGCGGCATCGACTTCCCGCTGCATGCCGACCCGGCGGCCTATCGCGAGGCCGTGACCTTCCTGCGCGACGACAAGCTGTCGCTCGGCGCCCTGGTCACCACCCACAAGATCGACCTGTTCCACGCCTGCCGCGGCCTGTTCGACGTGATCGACCCGCATGCGGCGCTGATGGGCGAGACCAGCTGCATCTCCAAGGCCGACGGCCGGCTGGTCTGCCACGCCAAGGACCCGATCTCCTCCGGCCTCGCCTTCGACGCCTTCGTGCCGGAAGGGCATTTCGCCGGCACGGGGGCGGAGCTGTTCTCGATCGGCGCCGGCGGCTCGACCATCGCCCTGACCTGGCATGCGATGCGGGCCCGGCGCGACCGGCCGTCGCGGATCGTGGTCTCGAACCGCAGCAAGGCGCGGCTGGACGAGATCCGCCGGATCCATGCCGAGATGGGCGCCGACGTGCCGGTCGACTACGCGCTGGCGCCCACGCCAGCAGACAATGATGCGGTGCTTGCCGGGCTGAAGCCGGGCTCGGTTGTGGTCAACGCCACCGGCCTGGGCAAGGACGCGCCGGGGTCGCCGCTGACCGACGCGGCGCGGTTCCCGCAGGGCGGGCTGGCCTGGGATCTCAACTACCGCGGCGACCTGGTGTTCCTGGACCAGGCCCGGCGGCAGCAGGCGGCGCGCGGCCTGACCGTCGAGGATGGCTGGACCTACTTCATCCATGGCTGGACCCAGGTGATCGCCGAGGTCTTCCACCTCCCGATCCCCACATCGGGCCCGCGCTTCGACGCGCTGTCCCGCATCGCCGCCGAGGCCGCGAAGGGGTAGGCTGCGGCCATGGACACGACCGACCGGCCCGCCTCGGCCAACATCCTCGAGGTCGTGCGGACGCTGAGGCCCGAGCTGCGCAAGTCGGACCGCAAGGTCGCCGACGCGGTGCTGGCGGACCCGGCGCGCGTGCTCAAGGCCACGGTGGCGGAGATGGCGCAGCTGGCCGAGGTCAGCCAGCCGACGGTGATCCGCTTCTGCGTCGCCATCGGCTGCTCCGGCTATCAGGAGTTCCGGCTGCGCCTGGCGCACAGCCTGGCGCTGGGCCTGCCGGCGACGCATTCGGTGCTGCTCGGCACCGACACGCCGGCGACGGTGGTCGACAAGATCTTCGACTACACCCTGTCCAGCCTGGACTGGGCCCGGAACCATCTCGACAAGGCCGCGGTCGAGGCGGCGGTGGCGATCCTGGAGACGGCCCGGTCGATCGCCTTCTTCGGCTTCGGCGCCTCCGGCATCGTCGCCCGCGACGCGCAGCAGAAATTCCCGCTGTTCGGCGTACCGTGCTCGGCCGAGCTCGATTCGCACCAGCAGATCATGGCGGCGTCGATGATGCAGCCGGGCGACGTCGCGGTGGTGATCTCCAACACCGGCCGCACCCGCTCGATCATCGAGGTGGCACGGACCGCGCGTGAGAACGGCGCCAAGGTGATCTGCCTGACCGGCACGGATTCGCCGCTGGTGCCCTACAGCGACGTGGCGCTGGTGGCCGAGACGCTGGAGAACACCAGCGTCTACACCCCGACGATCTCGCGCATCGCCGCGCTGGTGGTGATCGACATCCTGTCGACTGCCGTGGCCCTGCGCCGCAACGACACCCATTTCCAGCGCTTCCAGACCATGAAGCGCCGCCTGAACGAGCTGCGGTTCAACGAAAGGCTGTGAGGGAAGGGCGGGCTTCGTAGGTTGGGTTCGCTTCGCGAACCCAACCTACGTCTGGCCTCACCCCAGCTTCTTGATCAGCGCCATGGCCGCGGCCGGGGCCTTCGGCTTGAAGCCGTTGATCATGTAGAGGAAGACGTCGCGCTCCTTCGGCGGCTTCGCCTCGGGCCCGCCGACCGGCTTCAAATCGTCCGGCGCGCCGCCCCCGGCCCAGGCCTTGGCCCGCTTGGCCCATTGGTCGATCGCCTTCGGGGCGTAGCCGGTCTCTATCTCCTCCGAGGCGCGCTGCAGCCGGGCATAGACGAAGGGGGCGGTGATGTCCGGGATCTCCGGGAAACCCTCCTTGTCGGTCAGCACCACCGCCACCTTGTGGGCGCGCAGCATGTCGATGAAGTCGGGGGTGCGGAAGCTGTCGTGCCGGACCTCGACCACGTGGCGCAGGGCGTGGCCGTTGACCTCGTGCGGCAGCAGCTTGAGGAAGGCCTCGAAATCCTTCGGGTCGAACTGCTTGGTCGGCAGGAACTGCCAGTTGATCGGCCCCAGCTTCTCCTTCAGCTCGGTGATGCCGCTGCCGACGAAGCGGTCGATCGACTCGCCGGCCTCGGCCAGCACCCGCCGGTTGGTGGTGAAGCGCGTGCCCTTGACCGAGAACACGAAGCCCTCGGGCGTCTCCTCGCGCCATTTGGCGAAGGTCTCCGGCTTCTGCGAGCCGTAATAGGTGCCGTTGATCTCGATCGAGGTCACCTGCCGCGAGGCGTATTCCAGCTCGCGCTTCTGCGCCAGGCCCTTGGGGTAGAAGGTCTCGCGCCAGGGCTCGAAGGTCCAGCCGCCGATGCCGACGCGAATCCCCGATGCCTGCTTCGACGCCATGACGTCCTCCCCGTTGGCCTGTCCCGGACACTGGAACATAAGGCGAACGAGGAATCAAGCGCCGGCCGCTCGGGGCCGGCGCTTCATGCCGTTACAGCTTGATCTGCAGCTTGACGTCGCCCGGCCTTCCCTCGGCCGCCCGCTCGAAGGCCGTGATGCTGTCCTCGAAGCCGTAGGTGTGGGAGATCAGCGGCTTCAGGTCGACCTTGCCGGAGGCGATCATGGCGATGGCGCGGTCATAGACATTGGCATAGCGGAACACGGTCTCGATCCGCACCTCCTTGGCCGCGGCGGCGACCAGGTCGACCGCCACCGGCTCGACCGGCATGCCGATCACCACCAGGCAGCCGCCGGGCCGCACGGTGTCGAAGATGCCGGGATAGGCGCGCGGGCTGCCGCTGGCCTCGAACACCACATCGGCGCCCCAGCCGCCGGTCGCCTCGGCCACCGCGTCGGCCAGCTTGGTCTCGCGGATGTTGACGCCGGTGATGCCGGGGTAGCGCTCGGCGATCGCCAGCTTCTCCGGCAGCAGGTCGGAGATCAGCACCCGGCTGCAGCCGCCGGCCAGGGCGGCGAGGGCGGCCATGATGCCGATCGGCCCGGCGCCGATCACCACGGCCAGGTCGCCGGGCTGGATCCGTGCCTTCACCGCCGCCTGCAGGCCGACGGCGAAGGGCTCGACCATCGCACCCTCGGCGAAGGAGACGGTGTCCGGCAGCTTGAAGGTGAAGCCGGCGGGGTGCACCACCTCGGGCGTCAGGCAGCCATGCACCGGCGGGGTGGCCCAGAACACGACGCTGGGATCGACATTGTAGAGGCCGAGCTTCGAGGCCTTGGAGGTCAGGTCGGGGATGCCCGGCTCCATGCACACCCGGTCGCCGGGCTTCAGGCCGGTGACGCCGGCGCCGACCTCGGTGACGGTGCCGGCCGCCTCATGGCCCAGCACCATCGGTTCCTTCACCACGAAGGGTCCGATCCGGCCATGGGTGTAGTAGTGCACGTCGCTGCCGCAGACGCCGACGGTGTCGATCCTGATCCGGACGTCGCCCGGCCCGAGGGTCCGCGGCAGGTCGATCTCGCGCAGCGACAATTCCCTCTGCCGCTCCAGGACCAAGGCACGCATCTCACATCCTCCCGAATTGGCCGGACGCGCTGCCGGCCCCTGACACTCCCCTTGGTACGATATTTTGCCGGGGATGGGGAAGGTGGTGCTGCACAGATGTTTAACGCCGGTTACCAATGTTCATGGTGTCGTCCCTCGCTCTGGTGGGGACGACACCATGAAGGATGCCGGGCAGGCTCCTCAGGACACCAGTGCGAGATAGTCCCGCTTGCCGATCTCCACGCCTTTGTGGCGCAGGATGTCGTAGGCGGTGACGACGTGAAAATAGAAGTTCGGCAGCACCATGTTGAGCGCGTAGTTGCGGCCGGTGAAGTCCATCTTTCGGTCGCGGATGGGGATGGTGATCGTCTCCTCCTCGCGGCCGTCGATCTGGCCGGGTCCGACGCTCTCCAGATAGGCGATGGTCTTGGCCAGCCGCTCCTGCAGCTGGGGCAGGGTGGTTTCGTTGTCCTCGAAGGGCGGCGGCGTCAGCCCGGCCAGGCGGGCGGCACCGAACTTGGCGGCGTCGCTGACCCGCTGGATCTGGCCCGACAGAGGATACATGTCGGGGGCCAGGCGGGCGTCGACCAGCGTGGCGGGGTCGATCCCGCCGGCCTCGGCATGGGCGGCGGCCTTGTCCAGCAGCTTCGACAGCATGCGCAGCTTCGGCAGCATCACGCCGACCGAGATCTCGTGCAGGGAGAGGGGCAAGGGAGTGCTCCGATGAAATACGGGCGCCGCATCGGCCCGGGCGTTCGGCGGCGGATGATTCCTCCGCCCTCGACTCGGTTGCGGTCAAGCGCCGCAAGGGCTCGGCTTGACCGATCCCATCATCGTCTGTACCAATTGGTAAAGTCTGTTCCGTTCGGTACAACTCGGAGAGCCGACATGACCGCCGACCGTCCGCCGCTGCCGCCCTTCACCCGCGAAACCGCGATCCAGAAGGTCCGCATGGCCGAGGATGCCTGGAACAGCCGCGACCCGCAGCGGGTCTCGCTGGCCTATACCGAGGACAGCCGCTGGCGGAACCGGGCGGAGTTCCCGCAGGGCCGCGCCCAGATCGTCGAGTTCCTGACCCGGAAATGGGCGCGGGAGCTGGAGTACCGGCTGATCAAGGAGCTCTGGGCCTGGGAGGGCAGCCGCATCGCCGTCCGCTTCGCCTATGAGTGGTGCGACGATTCCGGCCAGTGGTACCGCTCCTACGGCAACGAGAACTGGGAGTTCGACGCGCACGGGCTGATGCGCGCCCGCCACGCCTCGATCAACGACCGGCCGATCGCGGAGGCGGAGCGCAAGTTCCACTGGGACCGGTCCGGCCCGCGGCCGGCGGACCATCCGGGGCTCAGCGACCTGGGCCTCTGACGGTGCCGAGGATCGTCGCCGAACGCACGGATGTGCTGCCCGCCCTGGCCGAGGTGTTCCGCGAGCACGGCTTCGAGGGCGCCAGCCTGGCCCTGATCGGCCAGCGCACCGGCCTGGGCAAGGGCAGCCTCTACCACTTCTTCCCGGGCGGGAAGGAGGAGATGGCGGCGGCGGTGCTGGCCGAGATCGACGCCTGGTTCGCGCAGCACATCTTCCGCCCGCTGCGGGAGGAGGAGCCGCGCCGCGCGGTGGCGGAGATGGTCCGCGCGGTCGACGGCTATTTCCGCTCCGGCCGCCGGGTCTGCCTGGTCGGCGCCTTCGCACTCGGCGATGTGCGCGATCGCTTCGGCGACGCCATCCGCGGCTACTTCGCCGCCTGGACCGATGCGTTGGTGCAAGCCCTGGCACGGTCCGGCCTGCCCGAGGACACGGCCCGGGACCGGGCGGAGGAGGCGGTGGCGGCGATCCAGGGCGCCCTGGTCCTGGCCCGGGCGCTCGACGAGCCCGCCGCCTTCCGCCGCTCGCTGGACCGGATCGAGGTCCGGCTCATGGCGACGTGAGCGGGTCCTCGCGCAGGAACGCGATCAGCGCCTCGGCGGTCTCTTCCGGCCGCTCTTCCTGCAGCGCGTGGCCGCAGGGCAGGGCGCGGCCGCGGACATCCGCCGCCTTGTCCCGCCAGGTCGCCAGCACGTCATAGAGCTCGCCGACCACGCCCTTCGCGCCCCACAGCGCCAGGAGCGGCGCCTCGATGCGACGGTCGGCATCGGCGGCGTCGTGCTCCAGGTCGATCGTGGCGGCCGCGCGGTAGTCCTCGCAGATGGCGTGGACCGCGCCGGGCCGGCGGTAGCAGCGCAGATACTCCTGCACCAGCGCCTCCCGCGGCACGCCCGGGGTCCGGCTCTGCCCGGCCAGATGGTGGCGCAGGTAGAATTCCGGGTCGGCCTCGATCAGCCGCTCCGGCAGCGGCGCCGGCTGGATCAGGAAGAACCACCAGAAGTACCGGGTGGCGAAGGCCCGGTCGGTGCGGGCGTACATCGTCGCCGTCGGCGCGATGTCCAGCACGGCGATCCGGCGCACCGCCTCCGGATGGTCCAGCGCCATGCGGTGGGCGACGCGGCCGCCGCGGTCGTGGCCGACCACGGCGAAGCGGTCGTGCCCCAGGGCGCGCATCACCGCCACCTGGTCGGCCGCCATCGCCCGCTTCGAGTAGGCGGCGTGGTTCTCGCCGCCCTCCGGCCGGGCGCTGTCGCCGTAGCCGCGCAGATCGGCGGCGACCACCGCGTGCCCCGCCTCGACCAGCAGCGGCGCCACCTCGCACCAGGTGACGTGGGTCTGCGGATGGCCGTGAAGCAGCAGCACCGGCGGCCCGTCCCCGGCGCGCACGCCGTGGATGCGGAGGCCGGGCGCGGTCTCGATGTCGAAGGGCGTGAAGCCGGGCATCAGGTCCTGGGTCATGGGCGACATTCCAGCCCCTCAGCGCCGGAGCGGCAACTGGTACCGATACTCGTCGCTGGAACCGCCCTTGAAATGGTCGGCGTCGCGGACCAGCCCGGTCCGCTCGAAGCCCAGCGCCTCGACCAGAGTGACCGAGGCCGCGTTGCGGGTGTCGATCGAGGCGCCGATCGCGGTGATCGCCGGCTCGGCCGCCAGCGCCTCGACCACGGCGCCGACGGCGCGGCGGCCGATGCCGCGCCCCTGGCGCCCACGGAAGACGAAATAGGCGATGTCGGCCGCGCCGCCGCTGCCCACCGTGGCCTCCACCAGCCCGGCATAGGTGCCGTCGGCGGCGACGCGGACGGCCCAGTTCAGCCAGGCCTGGTCCCCGGCCGGCGACCGCCGCGCCGCCAGTCGCTCGAACCGGGCGCGCAGCGCCGCGGCGTCGGCCGGCGGCTGCTGCGGGATGAAGCGGTAGAGCGCAGGGTCGGCCAGGCCGTCGAACAGCGGCTCGGCATGGCCGGGCCGAAGCGGTTCCAGCCGCAGCTCCCCGGCGGCGAGCGGCGTCTCCGCCAGGGCGGCGATGGCCGGGGCTGGGGTCAATGCGGCCGGCTGGGGGCGGGCTGCGAAAGCCGGTCGACGGCGGCGATGCCGATCGCCGACAGGATGAACACGCTGTGGATCACCGTCTGCAGGATGATGCCGGTCTCGGTGTAGCCGGTGTTCTCCGGCGACCCGACATTGCCGGCGCCGATGAAGGTGCGCAGCAGGTGGATCGACGAGATGCCGATGATCGCCATGGCCAGCTTGACCTTCAGGATGCTGGCATTGACGTGGTCGAGCCATTCCGGTTGGTCGGGATGGCCGGTCAGCCTGAGGCGGGAGACGAAGGTCTCGTAGCCGCCGACGATGACCATGATCAGCAGGTTCGAGATCATCACCACGTCGATCAGCCCCAGCACCACCAGCATGATCTGCTGCTCGGTGAAGTCGATCGCGTGGATCACCAGGTGCCACAGCTCCTTGAGGAACAGGAAGGCATAGACCGCCTGGGCCACGATCAGGCCGAGATAGAGCGGCAGCTGCAGCCAGCGCGAGCCGAAGATCACGGCGGGCAGCGGGCGCAGCTTGTGCGGCGTCGGATCGAGGGAGGCGTCGCGGGCCTGCGGCATGATCGGCTCCAGAAGGAAGGTCGGGCGCTCTTATACAGGCGCGACGCAGCCCGGCGGAGAGGGATTCTCCGAAAGCCGGCCCTGCGCCTCGATTCGTCGGGGGTGCCATTCTTTCGACAAACATGATAGGTTTGAATGGCTTGTCGTCGATCCCTGTGATCACGATGTAACAAAGGGCGCTTGTGCCCGGGGGAGTCTGGAGGGGGCCTGCCATGGCCGGTTGGGGACACTGGCTGAGGACCGCGGCGACGCTCGGTCTGGTCGCCGGAATGATCGCCGGTTGCGGCGGCGACAAGCCTCGGCCGTCCGGCGGCAACATCGCCTATTGGGAGCCGCAGATCCAGAAGGCGTCGAGGCGCTTCAACGTGCCGCCGGAATGGATCCGCGAGGTGATGCGGATCGAGAGTGGCGGCCGGTCGACCTGGAAGGGCGGCCAGCCGATCACCAGCTCGGCCGGGGCCCAGGGGCTGATGCAGGTGATGCCGGCGACCTATGAGGAGCTGCGGGTCAAGCACGGGCTCGGCCGCGACCCCTATGACCCCGAGAACAACATCATGGCGGGCACGGCCTATATCCGCGAGCTGTACGAGATGTACGGCTCGCCCGGCTTTCTCGGCGCCTACAACGCCGGTCCCGGCCGCTACCGGCAATATGTCGAGGACGGCCGCAGCCTGCCGCCGGAGACCCGGCGCTACATGGACCTCGTCGGCCCGCAGATCGCCGGCATCGACCCGGGCTCCAGCCGGCCCGACCGGATGACGCAATACGCCGAGCAGCAGATCCAGAACCGGGTCGACGGCGCGATCCAGGCCCGCACCGGCCAGCCCGGCAGCCGGTCGCCGGTGGTGATGGCGATGGCGCCGATCCCCGACCGGCTGGCGCCCGAGGAGCAGGGCACGATGGCACGGGTCGACGCCGCCATCGCCGACCGCACCGGCCAGCCGCTTCCGGTCCAGGCGGTGCCGGTCCAGCAGGTGCCGGCGTCGCGCCCGGCCGTGGTGGCGATGCAGCCGATCCCCGACCGGGTGGCGCCGATCCCGGCGGCAGCGCCGGTCCGCCAGGCCGCGGTGCGGCCTGCTCCGGTCCGGATGGCACCGATCCCGGACCGGCCGCAGGTCGCGCCGGTCGACGACGTGCTGCTGGCGATGGCGGCCTCGCAGCCCGAGCGGCCGAGCGCCGCCCCGGCGGCGCCGCGGGCGGTCGCCCAGCCGCAGGCCCGGCAGGCCAGGGCGGCGCCGGCGCCCGTCCCGGCTCCCGTGGCGGTGGCGCCGACCCGGGTGGCGGCGACGGCCCCCGCCGCGCCGGCTCCCGTTCGGCGTCAGGCCAGCGGCCTGCCCACCGGCTGGTACGTGCCTTCGGCGCCGGGGAAGTAGGGGCTGAGCTCCGGCCGGGGACGACGCTCAACTCGCCGCCATCCGGCCACGACCCGGATCGTGCAGGTGGGCTGCCGCATCCCTATTCATGCCGCCTGCAGCCACTGCCGCCGGCCCGGCCGCTGCCGACCTCCGTGGAATCCGAGAGCCTTCCCGATCCGAAGCCGCATACCTCGGACGGAGGATGGTTGTCGATTTCGATGAGGCTGTGTCCCTATTTTAGGCTAATTCATCCAAAATGAGATCTTATGCATAGTTTGCCGGAGTGCGGCCGGCATAAAATATTATTAAAAGTCGATGCAATTTATACCAATAATACGCGAATAATTGATCCTGGGTGGCCAAAATAAACCGAAATGCGCACTATGTTCGTGCCGCTCCGCAGAAGAAGACCTCCCCTTGCTGACGATCAGGCTTGCAGCGGGGCGGCATCAACCGAAGGAGCACGTCATGACCCCCAGCGTCGCCATTCCTGAGCCAGTTCAGCAGCAGCCCCTTGTGTTCGGACGGCAGTCCCAGGCGCTGGAAGCGCGGGAGCCGGCCCATCTCGAAGTGGCCCGCAGCCGCTACCAGAACCTGGTCGTGGAGCTCGACCCGATCGACCGGATCTACTGGTGCCTGATGCGCCCGGAAGGGCGCCCGAGCTTCACGCCGGAGCTGATGCGCGAGGCCAGCGACATGCAACGGTCGCTGCAGCGGCTGTTCGCCGATCGCGCCGACGAAGCGCAGACCCCGTTCGACTACTATGTCTCCGGATCGACCGTGCCCGGCATCTTCAATCTGGGAGGAGATCTCGGCCTGTTCGGGGAGAAGATCCGCAGGGGCGATCGCGAAGCCCTCCGTCGCTACGGCCAAGCCTGCATCGAGATCGCGTACCGCACCGCGACCGCCTTCGACCTGCCGGTGGTGACCATCGCCCTGGTCCAGGGGGACGCGCTGGGCGGCGGCTTCGAAAGCGCGCTGGCGCACGATCTCATCATCGCCGAGCGGCAGGCGAAGATGGGTCTGCCCGAGATCCTGTTCAATCTGTTCCCCGGAATGGGCGCCTACAGCTTCCTGTCCCGGCGGCTGGGCATGGTCGCTGCGGAGAGGATGATCACCAGCGGCCGGGTCTACACTGCGGAGGAGCTGCATGAGATGGGCGTGGTCGACGTCCTCGCGGAGACCGGGCAGGGGGTGGAGGCGCTGCGCGCCCATGTCGGGCAGCAGCGGCGCAAGCACAACGCCCATCAGGCTCTCTATCGGGTGCGGCGACGGGTGAACCCGGTGACGATGTCCGAGTTGAACGACATCGTCGACATCTGGGTCGAGACGGCTCTGAGGCTCGGTGAGGCGGATCTGAAGAAGATGGAACGACTGACGGCCGCCCAGGACCGTCGTCGAGCAACCACGACGATGCCGCTTGCCGCCGAGTGATGCGACCGGCGTCGTCCGTCCGCCGCAGGGAGGGGTGGACGGACGGTTGGCCGGCCGGGTCCGGAGCCGTGCTCTTCCGGATCCCTAGCCGTTCGTTGCCGATCGCGCGGCGGCACCGCGCCGCCGCAGCAGGATCGGCCGCACCCGCTCGAGTTCGGCCGCCAGGCGACGCATGTGGGCAAGGCCGTTGCGGGCGAGGTCCGGCGCGCTGATCCCCTGCCAGTCCTGGCAGAGATCCGACAGGCCGCGGGCGCCGATATTCGCGGTGGCGCTGCGCATCGCATGGGCATTCGCCCTGAATTGCAGAGCATCCCCCTTCTCCGCCGCCACCCGCAGCTCCCCGGCGACCGTCTCGATATCCGCCAGGAAATCATCGATCAGCTCGATCAGGAAGTCCTTCCCGCCCAGGGCCTCGAGCCGGTCCAGGACGCGCATGTCGACCACGGCCGGGCCGGCTTGCGGCAAAGTCGTGACGTTGTCCGGCAATGTCGGCTGCAGCTTCGGCTGCGCCGCCGGGGCATGTCCGCCTAGGACATCCTTGATCGCCGCGAACAGCCTCTCCGGCTCGATCGGCTTGGTCAGGCAGGCGTCCATGCCGGCTTCGGCGCAGCGCGCGGCCACGCCTGGCGTGGCGTCTGCGGTCAGGGCGACGATCGGAACATGCGGCCGGTCCAGCGCGGTGAAGCGGAACAGCTTCGTGGCCTCGATGCCGTTCATCACCGGCATGTTGATGTCCATCAGCACGAGGTCGAAGGTCGCGGCGTCGAGCGCGTCGAGGGCGGCCTCGCCGTTGGCCACCAGCTGGACCTGGTGGCCGGCCCGCGTCAGGATCTCCCGCAGGACCTTCTGATTCATGCGGTTGTCGTCGGCGACCAGGATGGACAGGCTACGCCCTAGCGGGGCGTGGCGGCCGATCGCCACGATCTCCTCCTGGCGGCCATGAGAGCGCCCGGCCTGCACGATCCGCAGGGCGATGCCGAGGGTCCGGGCGTCCGCATCCGCCGGTATCGTCGTGGCGAAAACCTCCCTCAGGTCGCGCGGCGGCTCCTCGCCGGCGGCTGGGTCGTCGAGCAGAATCGAACGGGCGGACGGGGCTGCGCGCAGCGCGGCAAGGGCCGAGGCCCGTCGCTTCGGGTCGTCGGGCAGGACGCGCCGATCCACGATCAGGACCGCGGTCTCGTCGGCCGAGCCCAACGGAGGCCAGGACAGCGCCGCGTCGATCGAGCCGAAGGTCTCGACCGTGCCGGCCGTCGGCGTCAGCAGCGGCATCAGCCGACCGATCAGCGCGACGTCGCCGGCGACCACGCCGAGCTCGGAGATCGGCTCGACGGTGGGCTGCGTCCCGGCATCGCCCGCGCGGTCGAAGTCGAGGGTGAACCAGAAGGTGCTGCCGGCGCCGGGGGTGCTGTCGACCCCGATCTCGCCGCCGAGCAGGGTCACCAGCCGCTTGCAGATGGCGAGGCCGAGCCCGGTGCCGCCGAAGCGGTCCATGATCGAGGCATCGGCCTGCCGGAAGCTCTCGAAGATATGGCTTGAGGCTTCCGGCGCGATGCCGATGCCGGTGTCCGAGACCTCGAAGCGCAGCCGCGGCCGCTCGCCGAGGCCCGCCTCGGGCCGGACGGAGATCACCACGCTGCCGGCTTCGGTGAACTTGACGGCATTGCCGAGCAGGTTGAGGACGATCTCCCTCAGGTGCCGCTCGCTGCCCCGCAGCCGGAGGGGCACGCGATGGTCGATATGGATGGCGAGGTGCAGGCCCTTGGGGCCGGCCTGGGCCAGGACCATCGCCCGCATCTCCGCCAGCATCGAGGGCAGGTCGAAATCGGCGGCCTGCACCGTCATCTGCCCGGCTTCGATGCGGGAGAAGTCCAGGATGTCGTTGATCAGAGTCAGCAGCTGTTGGCCGGCCGAGACGACGGTTTGCGTCATCTCCCGTTGGGACGGATCCAGCCTGGTGTCGTGCAGCACCGATCCCATGCCGATGATGGCGGTCAGCGGGGTCCGCAACTCATGGCTGACGCTGGCCAGGAACATGCTCTTCGCTTGGCTCGCCTCTTCGGCCTGCTGTTTGGCCCGGGAGAGCTTGCGGATCAGCACGGCGGCATAGAACGGCAGCAGGATCAGCCCGCCGATGAATCCGATCGAGAGGGCGGTATGCTGGGACCAGAAGGGCGTCACCGCGATCATGGCCACGCAGAAGGCGAGGCCGATGCCGGTGGCCAGGGCCAGGAACGGAATGCCGAAGCGGAAGCCGTTGCCGAGAACCACCCAGAAATAGAGGGGAAAGAGAAAGGACGCCGCCTCGCCGCGGATATACATCTCGCAGAACAAGGCGCCGAAATCGCCGATCATGGCGATCGTCCGGCGAATATGGGACACGCCGGGCCGGAGGGCGATGTGCCCGAGGATGAGGAGGCTGAACGTGATGTAGACGACGAAGACGATGAGCTCGTCGAGGCCGAGATTCCCGGTTGCGAGCAGATAGATCAGCGTCGCGGTCGAGAGCACGAGCCCGTTGAGCCGCATCTCATGCTCGCTGTCCGGGCGGGCCCGGAAGCGCTGCACGACGCGCCCGACCAGTGATCTCGAACCTGCCGCTCGTCGCGTGTCGGTCATCGCTCGCAAGGACTCCGTCCTGCCGGCGCGCTCATCCCGTCCGACAGCAGCTGCGCTGAACCACTATAGTCAAAATCAGATGTCACAGGGCCTGTCCATCTGCCTCCGGGAACCGCAGAACTCTTGCAGCGGCGCTCCGGCTTGAGCTCGATGAAATGGAATTCCGATTTTCATAGGGATCCGGCATGTGTGTCGACTTGGTTTGTTTTGGAGTTTCCTCCCCTTCGACGGTCGAGTCCAGGCCGAGGTCGCGGCCGGGATTATCGCGAACTTGTATGATCATGATCCGGAGGCGGCTTCCCGGGGGCGGCATGGCGCTGTGCACGAAGCGCCTCGGCCCTTCTCGGATGTGAGATTTCGGGAACATCGTCGATCATCTTCAGCAGTCGTCGGCCGGCCGAGACCACCCGCCGCGTCATCTCCCGCTGCGCGGGATCGAGCTTGGTGTGCTGCAGCACCGATCCGGTGCCAACGATGGCGGTCAGAGGCGTGCGCAGCTCGTGGCTGACGCTGGCGAGGATGAAGTTTGTCTCCTGGTTCGCCGCCTCGGCCTGCCGCTTCGCCTTTGACAGCTGGCGGATCAGGGGCACGGCGGCGAGCGGCACCAGCACGATGCCGCCGAACAGACCGGCCGAAAGAGCTGTCTGACCACCCCAGAACGGCGTCGTCGCTACCACCGCGCCGAAGGACGCCAGGCCAACACCTGTGGCGAGAGCCAGGAACGGGATGCCGAAGCGGAAGCCGTTGCCCAGGATGACCCACAGATAGATCGGGAACAGGATCGTGGTGACCTCGCCCCCGATATGCATCACCAGAAACAGGGCGCCGAGGTCGGCGAAGATGGAGAAGATCCGGCGCGGCCGGCAAATGCCGGGATGCCACAGGATATGCGCCAGGACGGCCAGATTGAATGCGATGTAGACGGGCGGAACGATGATGATGCCGGAATCATGGCCGACCGTCCCCAGAAGATAGACCAGGATGGCGGTTCCGAAGATCACGCCGTTGAACCGCATCTCGTGCTCGCTGTCCGGACGGGTCCGGAGGCGCTGCAGCATGCGTCCGATCCAGTGTCTGGGTCCGGCCAGCCGTCTGCTCTCCATCATCTCTGAGATCGCTCCAGCCGCATAGGACATGCCGCCCCTGACTGAGCCGGACGGCCAGATACTCGAGGAAAGCGCAGGGCCGTGCGGCACGGGCGCCGCGCCTCATCCCGGCCCCACATATAAGCCATTTCGAGCCGTTCGCGACGTCCATACCGTTCGGCGGGACTGTCCAGGCGGGATCATGGCCGGGACGGAGGATGTCCTCCGTTATCGCCGCCTTCCTGGGGCTGGCCGCCGGGGGGCGCCTGCGGCCGACCAGCATCGGCCCCGGCCAAACGGGAGCCGTTGGGGATACCGTCGATCAACGTCATCAGCCGCTCCCCGGCCGCGACCACCCTCCGGGTCATCTCGCGCTGCGCCGGGTCGAGCTTGGTATCCTGCAGTACCGACCCGGTGCCCAGGATGGCGGTCAGCGGCGTGAGCAAATCGTGGCGGACGCTCGCTAGGAGGAGTTGGCTCTCCCGGTTCGCAGCCTCCGCCTCCTGCTTAGCCTGCAGCAGCCTGCGGATCAGGGGCACGGCGCAGAGCGCCACCAGCAGCATGCTGCCGAGCAGCCCCGCCGACAGGGCCGGCTCCGATCTCCAGAATGGCGTCGTCGTCACCAGGGCGCCGAAGGACGTCAGGCCCGCGGCCGTGGCCAGGGCCAGGAACGGGATGCCGAAGCGGAAGCCGTTGCCCAGGATCACCCAGAGATAGATCGGGAACAGGATCGTCGTGGCGTCGTCGCCGAGATGCATCACCCAGAACAGGGAGATGAAGTCGTTGAGGATCGAGAAGATACGGCGCGGACGGCAGATGCCGGGATGCAGCAGGATATGGGCGAAGACGCAGACGTTGAGCGACATGTAGGCCGACAGGACGATGATCGCGGCCGGATCGGCGGCGCCTCGGCCCAGCAGATAGATCAGGATCGCGATCGCGAAGCCGGTGCCGTTGAACCGCATCTCGTGCTCGCTGTCCGGACGGGCCCGGAGGCGCTGCAGGATGCGTCTGGCCAGGGATCCCGGTCCCGCCCGTCGCCTGCTGTCGGTCATGGTCATGCTCACTCCAGCTCCACGGCACGGCCGCGCCGCCGGAGACTACGCCGAACTGTCAAACCTGGGGAACGGTTACGAAACCCGTCCGTCCGCCGGCCATCCACGGACGAAGTCCCGCAGCTGGTCGTCCGGCATCGGCCTGGCGAAATGAAATCCCTGGACCTCGTCGCAGCCCAGCCCGCGGACGGTCTCGAGCTGCTCCGGAGTTTCCACCCCTTCGGCGGTGACGTCCAGGCCGAGATCGTGGCCGAGATTGGTGATGGCGCGGACGATCGCGGCATCTCCGGGGCTGCTCTCCAGGTTGCGGATGAAGCTGCGGTCGATCTTCAGGCGGTCGACCGGGAAGATCTTGAGGTAGCTGAGCGAGGAATACCCGGTGCCGAAATCGTCGATGGCGAAGCGGATGCCGAGGTCGCGCAGCTCCCGGATCTTCCCCGCCGCCGATTCCGCGTTCTGCATCAGCACGCCTTCGGTCAGCTCGAGCTCCAGGTCCGGCGCGGCCAGGCCGGTGTCGTCCAGGGTCTGCCGGATCAGCTGGCTGATATCCTGCTTGCGGAACTGCAGCGAGGTCAGGTTGACGCCGACGCGCAGCGACAGCCCGTCCCTGGCCCAGGCCGTGGCCCGGGCGCAGGCCTCGCGCAGCACCCAGGTGTTCATGGCGATGATCAGACCGCTTTCCTCCGCCGCCGGCAGGAACTGCGCCGGCAGCAGCAGGCCGCGGGTCGGGTGCTGCCAGCGCAGCAGCGCCTCGGCGCCGATGATCCGGCCGCTGCGCAGGTCGATCTGCGGCTGGTAGTGCAGCACGAACTGCTCGCCCTCGACCGCGGCCCGGAGCTCGGCTTCGAGCGCCACCGCGTCCTGGATGCCGGCGTTCAGCTCGGTGGCGAAGAAGCGGTGCTCGCCCGGCCCGTCGGCCTTGGCCCGGTACATCGCCAGGTCGGCGTTGCGGAACAGCTGGTCAGGATCGTTCCCATCCTGCGGATGCAGGGTGATGCCGATGCTGGCGGTGAGCGAGACGGTGCTGTCGTTGCGGATGTGCGGCCGGGCGATCTCCTGCAGGATCTGCGCCGCCGCCGCGGCCGCATCCTCGCTCCGCGCCACCCCCGGCTGCAGCACCGCGAACTCGTCGCCGCCGAGCCGGGCGACGATGTCCCCCGGGCGCGCCATCAGGATCAGCCGTCGTGCCACCTCCTGCAGGATCTGGTCGCCGAAATGGTGGCCCAGCGCGTCGTTGATCGATTTGAAGCGGTCGAGGTCCATGAACTGCAGGGCGAAGGGCGCGTCGGGATCACGGGCCAGGATCCGGCGGATCCGGTTCAGGAGATGCACCCGGTTCGGCAGGTCGGTCAGCGCGTCGTGGTTGGCCAGGTGGTGCAGATGCTCCTCGGCGAGCTTGCGGTCGGTGATGTCGAGCGCGGTGGTCAGGACGCTCACCACCTCGTTCGACGGCCCCCGCAGCGGTGCCTTGCTGGTCAGGAACACCTGCCGTACGCCGCTGCGCTCGACCACCTCCTCATAGCTCGGCAGCGGCTCGCCGGAGGCGAAGACCAGCTGGTCCAGCTGCAGGCTGCGCCCGCCGCGCTCCCGCCCGAACACGGCGGCGACATCCTCGCCGACCAGGGCTGCGGGGGTGGAGCCGCTGATCGCCGCCTGATAGGCGTTGACGAAGACGCAGCGGCCGTCGCGGTCGGCGGCGCTGATCATCGCCGGCAGGGTGTCGATCACCTGGGCCAGCGCGTCGCGGCTGCTGCGCAGCGCCTCCTCCTGGCTGCGCTTGGTCCGCTCCAGCTCGCGCTCCAGCGTCGCGGCGCGGCGCTTGACCCGCTGCTGCTGCCGCCGCAGCCGCAGCAGGTTGCGGGCCCGGGTCACGAATTCGTGATGGTCGACCGGGCTCTGCAGGAAATCGGTGGCGCCGGCCTCCAGCGCCTGCAGCCGGAAGCTGCGGTCGTCGTAGGCGGTGATGACGATCACCGGCACGTCGGCGACATGCGGGTTGCCGCGCAGGCGGCGGGTGAACTCGGCGCCGTCGAGATTCGGCATCTTGTAGTCGGCGATCACCAGGTCCGGGGTGTGGCCCGACAGCCAGTCGAGCGCCTCCAGCGGGTCGCCGAACGCCTGCACCGTCACCTGGCTCTCGAGCGAGGCGGCCAGCCTGGAGAAGATGTTCCGGTTGGTGGGCCGATCATCCAAGATGACGACGAGCGACATTCCCGCTTCAGCACTCCCCTGTCGAGCCCGCCTCTGTCGAATCCGACAGGTGGTATGACCCACCCCACTATAGTCGGGCCTTCGGCCGTACCAGGAGGGAATTCGTATGACGAGTGGACGGGAGTCCGCCGGCGCCGGCTCCGCCTATGCCGCCAGGGTCATCACCACCGGCGTGTGGTCCGAGGCCTTGTCGCGGCCGCGCGGCTCGCGATCGATGATGCAGGCGTCGAGCCGGTCGGCGAGCTCCGGGCTGACCAGCAGGTGGTCGATGCGGATGCCGTTGTCGGCCTGCCAGGCCTGGCCCTGATAGTCCCAGAAGCTGTAGCCGGTGGCGGTCGGGTTCAGCGCCCGCCAGGAATCGGTCAGGCCCAGATGCGTCAGCGCCCGGAAGCGGCGGCGCGTCTCCAGCAGGAACAGGGCGTCCTCGGTCCAGGCGGCCGGGTCGGCGGCGTCGCGCGCCTCCGGGATGACGTTGAAGTCGCCGCCCATGACGAAAGGCGTCCCGGCGGCCAGCAGGGTCTCGGCCCGGCGGCGCAGCCGGTCCATCCAGGCCAGCTTGTAGTCGTATTTCTCGGTGCCGGCGGGATTGCCGTTCGGCAGGTACAGGCCGCAGACCCGGACGCCCTGGACCGTTCCCTCGACATAGCGGGCCTGGGCGTCGTCGCCGTCGCCGTCCAGCCCGGTCAGCGGGTCCTCGATCGGCGTCTTCGACAACAGGGCGACGCCGTTATAGCTCTTCTGGCCGTGCACCAGCAGCCTGTAGCCCAGCGCCTCGAATTCGAAGCGCGGGAACGCCTCGGTCTCGCATTTGATCTCCTGCAGCACCGCCACGTCGGGGTCGGCGCTGCGCAACCAGTCCAGCACGTTCGACAGCCGGGCCTTGACCGAATTGACGTTCCAGGTGGCGACGCGCATGCCTCAGCCCTCCGCCCGGAGGATCGGTGGCGCGGCGGGCAGGGTGGGGGGCATGGCTGGTCCTCCGGGGCTGGGCGGCCCTCCGACTCCGGCGGGCGGCCGCTCAGATTGCGAAGGAAGTGCCGCAGCCGCAAGAGGAGCTGGCGTTCGGGTTCTTCACCTGGAAGGACGCGCCGATCAGCTCCTCGACATAGTCGATCTCGGCGCCGGCCAGCAGGTCGAGCGAGGTGTCGTCGACCACCACGGTGACGTCGTCGCGCCGGAAGGTCAGGTCGTCGCCGTTGACCTTGTCGTCGAAGCTGAAGCCGTACTGGAAGCCGGAGCAGCCGCCGCCGGACACGGCGATGCGCAGCATCAGCGCCTCGTTCTGCTCCACCTTGCGCAACTCGGCGATCCGCCGGGCGGCGCTTTCGGTCAGGTTCAGGATGCGGCCATCGTCGGGCATGGTTCGATCAATCGCATGGCGTCGGAACTGGTCCCCTCCAATGTAGGGAGCCGCGAGGCGTCTGCAAAGCGCCCACCGCGATTGCCAGCCCCGCATGCGGCGTCTAGCTTGGCCTCCGATGACCGCCGTCTACGCCACCGCTCCGGACCGCAGCCGCGGCCGGCTTCACGCCGAGCCGGACAGCGGCATGCGCTCGCCGTTCCAGCGCGACCGCGACCGCATCGTCCACTCCTCGGCCTTCCGCAAGCTGCAGTACAAGACCCAGGTCTTCATCTATCACGAGGGCGACTACTACCGGACCCGGCTGACCCACACGCTGGAGGTGGCGCAGATCGCCCGCACCATCTGCCGGGCGCTCGGCCTGGACGAGGATCTGGGCGAGGCGGTGGCCCTGGCGCACGATCTCGGCCACACCCCCTTCGGCCATGCCGGCGAGGATGCGCTGCACGCGGCGATGGCCGGCCATGGCGGCTTCCACCACAACGACCAGACCCTGCGCATCCTGACCGCGCTGGAGCGGCGCTACGCCGGCTTCGACGGGCTGAACCTGACCTGGGAGGCGCTGGAGGGCGTGGTCAAGCATAACGGCCCGCTGCTGCCGCTGCCGCCCGGCGGGGCGCTGCCGGCGACGATCGACGCCTTCCGCGCCGTCTGGGACCTCGATCTCGCCTCCCAGCCGGGGCCGGAGGCGCAGGTGGCGGCGCTGGCCGACGACATCGCCTACACCAACCACGACATCGACGACGCGGTCCGGGCCGGGCTGCTCGACCTCGACGCGCTGCGCGGCCTGCCGCTGGTCGGGCCGGTGCTGGCCGAGGTCGAGGCGCTGCATCCCGGCCTGCCGCGCCGCCGGCTGATCCACGAGACGGTGCGGCGGGTGATCGACCAGATGGTCACCGATCTCCTGGCGGAATCGCGCCGCCGCCTTGCGGCGCTGGCACCGGGCTCGGTCGAGGCGATCCGGGCGGCACCGACGCCGGTGATCGCCTTCTCCGACGGCGTTGCGGCCGATCTCGCGGTGGTCCGCAGCTTCATGTTCCGCGAGGTCTACCGCCACTACCTGGTCAACCGCGAGACCAGCAAGGCCCGGCGGGTGGTGCGCGACCTGTTCGAGCTGTTCACGGCCGAGCCCAACACCCTGCCGACCGACTGGCGCCGCCAGGCCGACGCGGCGGGTGCGGCCGGCCTGCCGCGGCTGGTGGCCGACTACATCGCCGGCATGACCGACCGCTACGCCCTGCTCGAGCACCAGCGCCTGTTCGCCCTGGACCGGCCGGTGTGAGGGGAAGGCAGGCCCTCTCCAGAATGATTCATCGTTGAATCAATTTCTTATCGCCCGTTTCTCCGATTCGCGTTACGATTCCGAATCAGTCGGGGGATAGTATGGTCGACACCGCCACACAGCTGCGACTCGCGCCGGACGGACAATGGGTCGAGGCGCCGCACGCGCTGCCCATCACCGCACCTGCTGCGGTCCAGCTCAGGCCGGTGCAGGCCTCGCCGCCCTGGCGCATCATCGTCCCGGCCGGGGTGATCCTGGTCGTCGTCCTGCTGTTCGCCGGCATCCTGATCTCGACCTACACCTCCGGCGGCTCGGTGACGATGGAGGGCGGGGTGCCGATCATCCGCGCCGACCGCGCCGAGTTCCGCACCCGGCCGGAGCAGCCGGGCGGCATCGACATCCCGAACCAGGACCGCCTCGTGCTGCAGGATCTCGGCCGCCGGCAGGCGCCGGTGAATGTGGCCACCGTGCTGCCGCCGCCGGAGCAGCCGATGCCGCGGCCCGTCCAGGCCGGCACCGACCAGCGCGGCTGGCGCCTGCCGCTGCCGGCCGCGGCACCCGGCGCCGGGGTGGTGGAGATCCTGCTGGCGCGCCCCGGCCAGGCCGCCGTGGCGCCCGAGCCGGTCCAGCTGGCCCCGGAGCCGGCTCCTCAGCCGGCCGCCACGGCACCCGCCGCCGCGGATCCCGCACCCGTCGCCGATCCGGCCCCGGTCCAGACCGCCGCGCTGGCGCCGGCAGCTCCGGCCGAGCCGGCCGCGCCCGCGCCCCAGGCGGCCCCCCAGCCGGCCGATCCGATCGCGGCGCTGCTGAACAACCCGGCCGCCGCCGACGGCTGGATCGACCCCGATGCCCGCGCGCCGGCCCAGGTCGCGGCGATCCCGGCCATGCCGGCGCCATCCCTGCCGACGATCACCGCCGTGCCGGACGGGCGCTTCGCGGCCCAGATCGCCGCGGTGACGTCGCCGCAGGAGGCGCAGGCCGAATGGGCCCGCTTCCAGCGCCGCTTCCCGGAGCTGTTCGGCGCGCTGCAGCTCGCCGTGCCGCAGGTCTCGGCCTCGACCCGGCTCGGCTACCGCGTCCAGGCCGTGCCGCTCGACCAGGCGACGGCGATGCGGCTGTGCGAGGCCCTGGCCAGCGAGAAGACCGGCTGCCTCGTCGTCCCCCGCTGAGTTTTTCCGTCATGTCCGCCAAAGTGTCGTATCGGGCGATCCTGTTCGGCTGCGCCGGCCCCGTCCTGACGGCCGAGGAACGGCTGTTCTTCCGCGACGCCGATCCGCTCGGCTTCATCCTGTTCCGCCGCAACTGCGAGACGCCGGACCAGCTCGCCGCCCTGGTCGCCGGCCTGCGCGACGCGGTCGGCCGCCGGGCGCCGGTGATGATCGACCAGGAGGGCGGGCGCGTCGCCCGCCTCAGGCCGCCGCACTGGCCGGCCTTCCCGGCCGCCGGCCGCTTCGGCGCCCTCGACGCGCTCGACATGGCGGCGGCGGAGGAGGCGGCCCGGGCCAACGCCACCGCCATCGCGCTCACCGTCGGCGCCGCCGGCATCGACGTGGTCGCGGCGCCGGTGCTCGACCTCGACCTGCCCGGCGCCGACCGCACGGTCGTCGGCGACCGTGCCTTCTCCGGCGACCCGGCCGTGGTCGCCCGGCTCGGCCGCGCGGTGGCGGAGGGGCTGCTCGACGGCGGTGCACTGCCGGTGATCAAGCATCTGCCCGGCCACGGCCGGTCGCGGGTCGACAGCCATGTCGCCCTGCCGGTGGTCGAGGCCGGCCTCGACACGCTGGAGCGCACCGACTTCGCCCCGTTCCGCGACCTCGCCGGCCTGCCCTGGGGCATGACCGGCCATCTCGTCTTCACCGCGCTCGACCCCGACCACCCGGTCACCCAGTCGCCGACCGCGATCCGCGACGCGGTGCGCGGCCGCATCGGCTTCGATGGCGTCCTGTGCAGCGACGACCTGTCGATGGGCGCGCTGTCCGGGTCCCTGCCGGACCGCGCGTCGCGGGCCCTGGCCGCCGGCTGCGACCTGGCCCTGCACTGCAACGGCGACCTGGCGGAAATGCGGGCGATCGCCGCGGCGGTGCCGGCGATCGGCACGGAGGCCGCGGCCCGCCTGGCCCGCGGCGAGGCCTGGCGCCGCCCGGCCAGCGAGCGGCCGGTGGAGAGCTATCTCGACCGGGTGAAAGATCTGCTCGGCCGCCTGCCGACAGCCTGACTCGTCACAGCATCCACGGCCGAAACAGCAACTTCCGATCGATGATACCACCCGCGGTCACGAACACCCCGCCGCCGGTGTAGTGCAGCGTCTTCGGGTGTTTCGGCGTCGGCGCCACATGCGCCTTCACCACCTCGAAGATGAAGAAGTTGTAGCGTTCGACCAGCGCGTCGTCGTGTAGCCGGCACTCGAAGCTGGCATGGCATTCGCGGATCAGCGGCGCCTCGACCTCCCGCGCGTCCTCGGCGGTCAGGCCGAACTCGCGGAACTTGTCGATCTCCGCGCCGGAGGTGTTGCCGATCCCGACCACCGTGTCGGTCAGGGCGGTCGTCGGCAGGTTGATGACGCATTCGCCGCTGTCGCGGATCAGGCGGAAGCTGTGGTTGCCGCCGGAGATCATGCAGCCGACCAGCGACGGCGAGAACTCGAGCACCGTGTGCCAGCCCAGGGTCATGATGTTGCTGCGGTCGCGCCAGCGCGACGACACCAGCACGATCGGTCCCGGCTCCAGGTAGCGCCGCACCTGGTGGACGGGGAAGTCGGTCTTCCTGCGCTGTCTCGCCATCGTCGATCCTCGGGCACGGCTGTTCGGTCAGAATGAGATGAAGCCTCAATCCATTGTCATCGCCGGGCTTGACCCGGCGATCCAGGGGCCATCCGGAGCGGCATCGACATTCCCTGGATGCCCGGGTCAAGCCCGGGCATGACAATTGATAAATAGGACCTTTCGCTCCGAGGTCCCCCGGTCGCGCGATCGATGTTGCTTCGGCACGCGCAGACAGCGAAACTCCGGCCATGCTGGAAGACTGGTCGAAGGTCGATGCGCCGCCGGTGACGAACCGGGAGGACGCCGCCTTCATTCTCAAATTCGAATCCTACGAGGGGCCGATCGATCTGCTGCTCGAACAGGCGCGCGAGCAGAAGGTCGACCTGACCCAGATCTCCATCCTGGCGCTGGCCGACCAGTACCTCGCCTTCGTCGAGCGGGCGCGGCGCCTGTCGCTGGAGCTGGCGGCGCATTACCTGGTGATGGCGGCCTGGCTGGCCTATCTCAAGTCGCGCCTGCTGCTGCCCGCCCCGCCGGGCGACGACGAGCCGAGCGGCGCCGAGCTGGCCGAGGCGCTGGCTTTCCAGCTGCGCCGGCTGAACGCGATGCGCGAGGCCGGGCAAGCGCTGATGGCGCGGCCGCAGCTCGGCCACGACCTGTTCGCCCGCGGCGCCGCGGAGGAGGATGAGGCGACCCCGACCTCGGTCTGGGCCGTGTCGCTGTACGACCTGCTCAAGGCCTATGCCGAATACCACCGGGCCAAGGCGGCGGCCGAGGGCAGCCTGCGCATCGAGGCCTCGGTGCTGTTCTCGCCGGAGCAGGCGCTGGAGCGGCTCGAGGCTATGCTCGGCCGGTTCCCGAGCTGGACCACGCTCGCCGCCTTCCTGCCGCCGCTGACCGGCAGCCCGCTGGTGCGCCGCTCTGCGCTCGCCTCCACCTTCGTCGCCACGCTCGAGCTGGCCAAGGCCGGCCGGCTCGCGATCCGCCAGGACGGGCCGTTCGGCCCGATCTGGCTCAAGGCTCAAATTCCCCAAACTACTGAAGAATGACCGAACCCACCCAAGCCCTCCGCCTGGTCGAAGCCATGCTGTTCGCCTCGCCGACGCCGCTGACCGAGGCGGCGATCGCCGAGCGCCTGCCCGAGGGCGCCGACGTGCCGGAGCTGATCGACACGCTGGTCGAGCAGTATCGCGGCCGCGGCGTCGCCCTGATGCCGGTCGCCGGCGGCTGGGCCTTCCGCACCGCGCTCGACCTGGCGCCGCTCCTGCGCGACGCCGGCCATGTGGTCCGGCGCCTGACCCGGGCGGCCCTGGAGACGCTGGCGATCATCGCCTATCACCAGCCGGTGACACGGCCGGAGATCGAGGCGGTGCGCGGCGTCGCCGTGGCCAAGGGCACGCTCGACACGCTCTTGGAGGCCGGCTGGATCGCGCCCGGCCGCCGCCGGCAGCAGCCCGGCCGGCCGCTGACCTGGATCACCACCCCGGCCTTTCTCGACCATTTCGGCCTCGCCGGCCTCGAGGACCTGCCGAGCGTCGACGAGCTCAAGGCCTCCGGCCTGCTCGACACCCGCCCGGCCATGGCGGTGCTGCCCGGCGGCACCCTGTCGGGAGAGGACGGGCCGGAGCCGCCGGAGGACGAGGACAGGGAGTAGCGCAGCGGGCCGCGCCGGGCCGTTTTGCCGCGGCCGAAGTCCAGGATTTCCGCGCTATTTCGCCCCGTCCGCCGGCATTGCGGTCGCGGGGGGTTTCTGCGATGATCCGGCCGCCTTGGGGCTGGAGGAAAAGTTTATGGGTGGTTTGAGTATTTGGCACTGGTTGATCGTCCTGGTGGTCGTCCTGCTGATCTTCGGGAACCGGCTGCCGCGGGCGATGGGCGACCTGGCCAAGGGGATCAAGAACTTCAAGACCGGGCTGTCGGACGACCCCAAGAACGAAGGGTCGGACGATCATCCGGCCGTGCCGCCGCCCGCGGGCACCGAAGCCGGCAGTCCGAACCGGACGACCGTCGACCGCCAATAGTCCCCTCGGGGAACCGGAACCGCGCCCCGTCCCTGGTGGCGGGGCGTGATGGACGAATGTGATGTTCGGTTTCGACTGGTCGGAGTTGATGATCATCGTGGTCGTGGCACTCGTCGTGCTCGGCCCGAAGGATCTCCCGCGCGCCCTCTATCAGCTCGGCAAATGGACGCGGCATGCCCGCCGCATCACCGGCGAGTTCCAGCGCCATGTCGACGACATCGTGCGCCAGGCCGAGCTGGAGGAGGTGCGCAAGACCGTCCAGGACGCGACCAAGTCGCTCGACGTCCGCGGCCAGGTGGCCGAGCACGTCAACACCGTGCTGGACCCGGTCAAGGACATCAAGCAGGCCTTCGACAAGGCGGCGCCCGGCGCCACGCCGCTGGCCGAGCCCGACAAGGCCGTGGGCAACGGCCAGGCGGCGCCCCCGGCGGCGGCGCCGCGACCGGTCGAGGGACCGCAGCCGGTCGAGGCCCCGAAGCCGGCAGCTCCCGAGGCTCCGGCCGCCTCGGCTCCCGAGATTGCCGCCGCCGAGCCCGCGCCGACCGCCGTTCCCGCGGCGCCGGCCGCAGCCCCCGCTGCCGCCCCGGCTGCCACCCCGACCGACCGCGCGAGCTGATCCATGGCGCCCTCCGACAAGGAGATCGACGACAAGCAGATGCCGCTGATGGAGCATCTGCTGGAGCTGCGCACCCGGCTGATCTATTCCGTGGTCGCGATCCTGGTCGGATTCTTCATCTGCTACCACTTCGCCGAGACGATCTACCTGTTCCTGACCCAGCCGCTGGCCGATGCGCTGCCGCCGGGCCAGCCCAAGTCGATGATCTACACGGCGCTGACCGAGGTGTTCTTCACCTACATCAAGATCGGCTTCTGGGGCGGCTTCTGCCTGGCCTTCCCGGTGGTGGCGAGCCAGCTGTGGATGTTCGTCGCGCCCGGCCTCTACAAGAACGAGCGCAACGCCTTCCTGCCGTTCCTGGCGCTCAGCCCGGTGATGTTCGTCGCCGGCGGGCTGTTCGTGTACTATTTCGTGTTCCCGCTGGCCTGGAAGTTCTTCCTGTCCTTCCAGGTCATGGGGCCGGATGTCGGCAGCGGCCTGGAGATCAGGCTCGACGCCAAGGTGTCGGACTATCTCGACCTGGTGATGCGCCTCTTGCTGGCCTTCGGCATCGCCTTCCAGCTGCCGGTGCTGCTGACGCTCCTGGTCCGTGTCGGCATCCTCAGCGTCGCCACGCTGAAGAGCAAGCGGCGCTACGCCATCGTCATCGTCTTCGTCGTCGCCGCCGTGCTGACCCCACCGGACGCGATCAGCCAGGTGGCGCTCGCCGTGCCGATGCTGCTGCTCTACGAGATCGCGATCCTGATCGGCGGCATGATCGAGCGCGACCGCGCCAAGCGCGACGCGGAGGCCGAAGCGGAAGACGCCGACGACGGCACGGCGGCCTGATCAAGAGTCCGAAGGCGTAGGTTGGGTTCGCGTCGGCGAACCCAACATTCATGAGCCGCAACGGCAGGATGTTGGGTTCGCGGTCGCGAACCCAACCTACGAAGCGGACCGCGCCGCGAACGCCTCGACCAGCGGGCCATAGGCCTCCGTCGGCGGAAAGGTCTCGTAGCTGTGCATCGCCGGCGTGGCCGCCCAGGGCAGCTTCTCACTGGTGAAGGTCTCGATGAACGGCACGGACCAGGCCGGGTCGTCCAGCATGGTCGACCGGATGTTGACGAACTGGTCCAGCCCTTCCGGCCGGGTGAACAGCCAGCTCAGGCAGTGCGGGCAGAAATAATGCCGCGACGGGCCGTGCAGCCCGCCGATCACCGGCTCGCCCTCCGTCACTGCGAAGCCCTCGCTCGGGATCGCCGCGGACAGGGAGAAGGCGCTGCCGGTCATCCGCCGGCAGCCGGTGCAGTGGCAGGCCATGGTCAGCAGCGGCCGGGCGGTGATGCGGAAGCGCACCCGCCCGCACCGGCAGCGGCCTTCCTGCGGCAGGGTGAGCTTGGTCATGGCGTCCTCCTGTTCGTTGCCCCGTTCTGAGGCGACGGAGGACGCCCGGCCAAGGCCTCAGCCCTTCGCCGCCGCCTCCAGCCCGGCGATGTCGATCTTCACCATCTGCAGCATCGCCTCGGTGACGCGTCTGACCTTGGCCTGGTCGGGATCGCCCATCAACTCGCCCAACCGCTTCGGCACGATCTGCCAGGACAGGCCCCAGCGGTCGCGCAGCCAGCCGCACTGCTCGACCGCGCCGCCTTCCTTCAGCGCGTCCCACAGCCGGTCGACCTCGGCTTGGCTGTCGCATTCGACCATGATCGAGAAGGCGTGGTTGAACGGGTCCAGCGGCCCCGCCTCGATCGCCTGGTAGCGCTGGTCGCCCAGGGTGAAGCCGGCGAGCCGCACGCTGCCGGCCGGGCCGCTCGGGGTGTCGGCGGGCAGGGGGGTGATCCAATGCACCGCCGAGCCGGGGATCAGCGCGGTGTAGAAGCCGATCGCGGCCTCCATGTCCTTCTCGAACCAGAGATGCTGGGTGACCTTCATCGCGTGTTCCTTCCTTCGATCGGGCGATCCTGCGCAGGACCGCTTCCTGGTCCAAGGACGACCGGGGGACTCCGGTCCCGACATCGGCTCGGAAAAATCCGGAGGGGTAGACGATCGGCCAATATCCTCCGAACCGCCGGAGGCCCAATATCAGCGCCTGAAACATTGATCCGTCATGGCGAGCCCCGCCCCGTGCGCCTATTGGGGGGCGCGGCCATCCAGGGCCGCTCGCACCGGCCCCCGGGATGGCCCCTTCTAAACTCAAGGGGGCGCTGCGCGCCTCGCCATGACGACATAGGGGATCTGGAGGTCGATCTCATAGGCCGCTGGTATAGGATGCCGCTGGCGGCTGGGGGAGGCGGCGATGGCCGGGCACGGGCATGTCGGCAAGACGGATGTCGCCGCCCTGGAGCGGTTCCTCGCCGATTCCGCGACTGCCGCGCCCTCGCAATACGCCTTCGTCCGCCGCGGCAAGGTGATGTGCTTCTACGCCGATTCCGGCGTGGCGCTGGAGGTCGGGGCCCGCTGCTTCCCCGACCGCGAATTCTCCGTCATCGACATTCAGGCCCGGAAGGTGGTGCTGCCGCACTGACCGCTCCTTCGTCCGGACGCCCATGCTCCCCAGAGCCTCGACCGGTTTCTGACTCGCACTCACTACGGGGCCAGCGGTGCAGCCGTTGCCGCGGCGATTCCGTCAGTCGAGCGTGGAGGGTTCGGAGCGTCTCGGCATGAAACGCTCCGCCCCAAAAAGAGATCGTGCCTGACTACGGGACTGCCGCCCTGACCTCGGTGCGGGCCGTCGAGTCCACCACGTCCCCACGGCTCGCCTTCCGATGTGTCGCCGTCATCTCCTCCGCCGGCTCCGGAACCGCCAGTACCCAAGCCGCTAGGATCCAGGCATTGGCACAGATATGATGGATGTGCCGATCCACTCTCCTAGCTGTTCTTCTACGTCCTCCTCAATATTTTGAAATAAATCATATTGCAATATAAGTTTTGTTGCCCACACACTTACTTGCCTATCTGCGCCGGAATCACCAAATAGCGAATACCAACTGTCCGGTGTTGGGTTCAGAAATACCGAGGCGTAAGAAAATTCAACTTCGATATTCTCGTTGGCAATATATGGGAAATAACCAAAAAATGATTTTTGATTTTGGATTGCTTTTTGATTCCAGAAAAATTGTCCTACGTCGTTGACTCCTGCCGCGTCACCCTCTGTCATTCGACTGCCGAAGTCGGTAATCACTTGGCCGGCCGGGGGGCCAGCAGCCATGCTTACAGCTCGAGCGACAAAGCTGGCGATCGATTCTCCGCCAGATACAGACGCCGTATAGTTTTGAAACTGAGGCTCCGTAGGCTGGACCCATGCTGTATTATTCACGATAGCCGATTGGACTATTGTTAACCACTCCGTTGAATTCAATTTGTCCGGATTGGAACAGTCATCGTCTGACCAGCCGTGCTTTACTTTTGCAATGCCTTTTGCGACGTGCTGCATCCAAAGAACAGTTATATTTGCAGCTCTCTGCAGCTGTGACAGAATGCCGATTGAAGGGATCAGGCAATCGTTGACGGCCGTGACAATCCCAGGTGAAGATTGATCCAAACGTTGGCCTGTCGGGGGATTCGGTTTGTTCTGACCTGAATTCCGTTCTTTGTAGTCGTTTATAATTTGATTGAGTTTCGACATAAAGGCTTCGTCCGGCAAAAAGCCGGATGCCAATACCTTTGAGGTCATAGGTGGTTCCTTTCCGGGTAAATTCTAAATTATACTCTGAGAGTTCTGAGCAAAAGCGCAATTTAGTTGCAAGCAAGTTGCAGAGTATCTTCCGCGGGACAAAAGTCCATAGAAAATATTCCCATAAAGTTTGGAGAAAAACCGATAGGAAAATCACAATTTATTCAAATTGTGATCTGCGACATATGCACTGACGCTGAAATCCTCCGAGAGATCGTCCATAGTCGCAAACGGTCCGATACCCTCGCGCTCAGCCCCTCGCGCTCAGCCCCTCGCGCTCAGCCCCTCGCGCTCAGCCCCTCGCGCTCAGCCCCTCGCGCTCCACCACCCGCGCGGGGTCGCT